>DATEGM010000119.1:0-7416 GCA_035280085.1 Terriglobales bacterium | reverse complement strand
CGTTACGAGCTGCAGGTTATTGACGTGTTCCAGACGCCAGTGCTGGCGGTCAGCGAGAACATTGTGGCTGCGCCTACGCTGGTGCTGCCTCAGCCTTTGCGTCGTGTAATCGGCAATCTTTCCCACGAACGAGTCATGGTGGGAATGCAGTTGTTGGACGTACAGGCGGAGGCTGGCCATGAGTAGTTGCGCAATGCGTGCGCCGCAAAGCGCAAACGAAATGCACGAGTTGCGCGCCCGCCTGCAGGAGGCACAGGACACCCTGGACGCCATTCGCAGCGGCGCCGTGGATGCCATCGTCGTGGATAGCCCCCAGGGGCGGCGGGTGTTTACCTTGCAGGGAGCGGAGCATCCTTACCGGGTGCTGGCGGAAACCATGAACGAAGGCGCAGCCAGCCTGGGGCGTGATGGGACAATCCTCTTCTGCAACCGGCGCCTGGGAGAGATTCTGGAGGTGCCGCAGGCGCAGCTGCTGGGCTCGCAAATTGCGCGCTACGTGGCGGAAGAGCAGCAGGGCGCGTTTGGATTGCTGCTGGCCGCCGCGGCCACAGCGCCCCGGCGCGGCGAATTTGAGTGCGCAACCCCGAAGAACAGAAACACCGTTCTGTTTTCGCTGAGCCCGCTGGGGTTAGACGCCGGAGAAGGTATTTGCCTGGTCGCTACCGACCTGAGTGAGCAGAAGAAACTGGAGCGTGCGCTGGAGAACTTTGCCGCCCAGCTCAGCCGCAGCAATGACGAATTGTCGCAATTCGCCCACCTGGCCTCGCACGATCTGCAGGAGCCGCTGCGGCACATCGTAGGCTTTGGCGACATGCTGCAGGAGCATTCCGCAAACATGAGCCCGGAAGCGGCGGACTGCGCCGCGCGCATGCAGAAGGCGGCGCGGCGGATGTCGGAACTGATAGAGGGCCTGTTGCAGTACTCGCGCGCCTTTGGCAAAGGAGAGTTGCCGCAGGACGTGGACCTGGCGCGCATTACGGCGGAGGTCCTGCTTAAGTTGCACCAGGAAGTTCAGCAATGCCAGGCGCGCATCGCCGTAGAAGCCCTGCCGCGAGTGTACGCGGCGCCTTCCCACATGCGCCAGATGCTGCGCAACCTGTTTTCCAATGCGCTCAAATTCCAAAGCGCAGGTGCGACGCCCGACATCAGGATTGCCAGCCGGCTCTTGCCTGAGGCACGCTGGGAAATCAGCGTGCAGGACAATGGGATCGGTTTCGACCAGAGCGCCCAGGCGCGCATTTTTCGGCCCTTCCAGCGCCTGCATAACTCAAACTACCCGGGCAGCGGGATGGGCTTGGCCATCTGCCATCGTATCGTCAACACCTACGGGGGGACCATCCGCGCCACGAGCGAGCCGGGCCGGGGAAGCACGTTTTATTTCACTGTTTCGGCAGCGCAGGCGGAGGATGGCGCCGAAAATGGCTTCCGCGACTAAGCCACTCTGTCTTCTGATTGCCGATGATGATGAAAACGATTACGTCCTGCTGAATTGCGCCGCCCGCCGGGCGCAGCTGCCGGCGCAACTATGCTGGGTGAAAGATGGCCTGGAACTGCTCGAATATTTGCGCGGTCAAGGCTGTTACGGTGATTCCGCCAATTATCCCAGGCCGGCAGTGGTCCTGCTGGATCTCAATATGCCGCGCAAAAACGGAAGGGACACACTGCAGGAAATTCGCCAAGATTCGGGTCTGCGTTCCTTGCCTGTCGTTATCTTCACCACTTCGAAATCGTCTGAAGAAATACAGCTTGCCTATGAAGCGGGAGCAAACTCCTTCCTTACCAAGCCACCCGAGTTCCAGCGCCTCGTGGAAATAATGGAAGTGCTGAAGCGCTACTGGTTCGAAACCGTCACGTTGCCGGGAAACTAGACGCGGGCAGCGGCCTGAAGTTCTAACCGACATCAGTCAAGATTTAAGAGCCTGGAGCCAAAGCGAAGGGCCAGCTCCGGCTATTGCTGTGGCGGATTTTGTGGCGGCTGCTTGTTCTGCACCGGGGGTGTAGGCCCTTTATCCGCATTGGGTGGCTGCTGGTTGTCCGGCAGCGGCATCATCAAACCGCCTTGCGGCTGCTGCCGGGGTTGCTGCGGAGCCGGTGATTGCGGCTGCGGGTTCTTCGCCGCTGGAGCCGCGCCCTTATCCGCATTGGGCGGCTGCTGGTTATCCGGCAGCGGCATCATGAGCCCACCCTGAGGCTGCGCACTTTGTGGCGGCTGCTGCGGCGGTGCATTGGGTCCAACGTTAGGAGTGGGCCCGTGGTACGCGTCTGGAGGCTGCTGGTTCGCCGGCAAAGGCATTAGCAATTGATTTTGGGGCAGCGGCTGAGCTTCCGGCGATTGCACTGGTGAAGGCGGCGGCGCCACTGGTTTTTCGGGTTCAATCACCGGTGTATTATCGCGATGCATCAAGCGCACGGGTCCGCCCTCCCGCCGTTTGGCCATCAGCGCCGTCTCCATGCGCTGCTGCACCGCCTGATCGCTGCCATTGGCCACTTTCTGCAGCAGTTGACCCTGCACCTCTGCACGCGTGGCCACCTGCACTCGGCGGTTGGCGCGCTCCGACTCCTGCGCCTTGGCGTAGTAAAACTCGGCAGTCTCACGGTCACCGTCCAACTCCGCCATGTAGCCCAGGTTGTTCAGCGTGAACGCATTGTTCGTATCGAGTTTGTACGCTTTCTGGAAATCCTCGCGCGCCGTCTGAGGATCGTTGCGGTTGAGGGCGGAGACGCCGCGCAGATTGAGGCGGGCCACGCGCACGGAAAGGCTTTCCTGCTCGCCCATCAGCTTGCGCAGCGCCTTGGCATTACGGCCGGCGATTTCGCTGATGGACTTGCCCCGCCAGTCCCGGTTCAGCGTTACTACTATGGGTTGATGGGAGCGCTGTTGCGCTGCCCGCGTGTAAAAGCCCAGCGCCTGGTCGTATTCCCCTTCCTTTTCGCGCGCGAAGCCGAGATTATTCAGGGTGAAAGGGTTATTGCCGTCGAGCGCTAAAGCCTTCTGCAGCACCAGGTCGGCTTCCGGAGCGCGGTCCTTGAGCAGCAGGTCAATGGCTTGGACATTGAATCGGTTAACCTGCATCTGGCGGTCGTCGGCATTGCCCGCCACCTTGGACACCGGCTTGCCCTTTACGGCATCAACATTGCTCATGTCCACGGCGGCGTCGGAGCGGTTTTCCGCCGCCAGCGCATAAAAGCGCTCCGCCCGGTCTACCTCGCCTTCCAGTTCCGAGATGTAGCCCAGGTTATTGAGGGTGAAAGGATCGTTGGGATCAATGAGGTATGCGTCGTAGAAAAGCTTTTTGGCCTTTTCGTAATCGTGGTGCTCGATGGCCTTAACGCCTTCTCGGTTAAGCTTCTGCACCGGCGTGGCTTTGCTGCGCTTGGGCAAGGTGATGCGCAGTTGGCCTGCTGCTTCGCCTGCCAGCAGGAAGCCGGCGGTCACGCACAGGAGCAACCAGCAGGCGGGTTTACGCAAGATCAGGCCTCCGCGTCGTTGGAGCGGCAGCCAGAGACAGGGCAGCCGCTCACCTTTCTGAGATAGGCTTTCGGGCCAGAGCGTTGCCAAGCTCCGGCTGATTTGGGGTATGTGCCCACCTGCCTGCCGCTGGCCGCATCCAACCTGTCCAGGTGCTCAGGTTGAGGTGTTTGCTTATGCGCTTTGGTTGGCTGTTATTGCTCATAATGCTGGGACTTGCCGCTGCACCAGCCAGCGGGCAGAACAACGTAACCCAGGAGGGTGCGGCAACTGCCCAGCCCGCAAGCGGTAGTTACGATCCCCTGCTTGACCTGCCGCCCTTGCCCCAAGGGAAGACCACGCTTGTCGGCGGCACGGTGCACAGCATTGACCAGATCCGCAACCGGCTCACAGTGCAGCCTTTCGGCGGAAAGGCCATGAAGATCTCCTTTGACGAGCGCACCCATATCTACCGCGACGGCGCGCCCAGTACCCAGTTGGTGATCCATAAAGGCGACCGCGTGTACGTGGACACCATGCTGGATGGCACCCGGGTGTTCGCCCGAAATATTCGCGTGGTTACAGGCACGCAAGCGGCCGACGCACGCGGCCAGATTACAAGCAACAACGCGGCCACCGGCAGAATCACGGTGCAGGACGAACTCTCGGCGCGGCCGGTGACCTTCCGTGTAACCCCTACTACGGCGGTCAGCGGCGCCGGCTTAAGTTCCGTGGCGCAACTGCAGCCCGGCTCGCTGGTGACGGTAAAGTTTGTTCCCGATCGCAGCAACCGCGATGTGGCCCAGCAGATTTCGGTGATTGCCGCTCCGGGTTCGGTGTTTACCTTTTACGGCAGGATCACGTATCTGAACATGTCAACCCGTAGCCTTGCCGTAGACAACCAGAGCGACAAAAAGACCTATGATATTAAATTCACCCCTGCGGCCGTAGACCCGCAAATGCTGGGTGAGGGTAAGCAGGTATTGGTGAAGGCGCACTTCGATGGCAGCGGCTATACCGCCGACAACATTCAGTTCATGAAGGCCACATCCCAGTAGCGAGTTTCGCTACAGAGACGCAGAGTCACCGAGTAACCCATAAAAGAAAGTAATTCAAAAGAAAAGGCGGCGCATTCCGCGCCGCCTCTGGAAGGTTTTCCAAAAACTTTACGTTCCCTGGGGCTTCTTGAGCAGGATGCCGGCGATGAATGCCACCACCGCTCCCAGCAGCCACTCCAGGCGCCATACCTGTACTGCCTGCCAGTCCAGCACCGTGGCCGCGGTGTAAAAGACCCCGATGAAAATAGCCGCGAAAATGCACCCCAGGCCGACGAAAAAGGCAGCCAGGGACACGACCGGTAAACCGATGGCTTGTTTCAGGGAAACAAAGAAGTTACCAAATGGCCGCACATAGCGGCCGGCGCCTCCCGAACTGCGGGCCAGCGCTCCGCGGGTCTCTCCACACACGTGGCAATAGCGGGCCCCCACGACAAATTCGTTGCCGCAGCGGTCGCAGACTTCCACCATCCGTCCCGGCTGTTCCAGTGCCTGGGCGACCGGCGGCTGCCAGAACTCCTGCCCGGGGCTATGAACCACTCCTGCCATACGGTAAACTCCCACAGTTACTAGTTTGTTCGCACGATAATGACCAAATCGGGAGGGCGCAAGTGGCTTCATTTGTTCGGGTTAGGCCGCCCTCACAGGGGCCGGTTCGGGCCTGGGGAGCAAGAATTACCCGCCACCCGGAAAGAATGGCGCAAAAGAGGGAACCTGCTACCTGGGTACGGTGTCGCCACCACCTACCTGCTTGCAGTTCAGGTAAACTGACGTAAGACTTTCCCGTGACACGCCTGAATCGCACCTTAATAGCGGCCCTAGGCATAGGAGCATTGTGTCTGGCGAGCACCCATTTGAGCGTGGCGCTGGCGCCTGGGCAGGGCACCAATGCCGCCACCCCCCTCCCCGGCCCTCCGGCCGAGGACAACCTGGCCAGGACCGGTTTTGACCGCTTTTACAACCTGGACTACGAGCGGGCTATCCGGGACTTTGAAAGCGACCTCAAGGCCCACCCCGATGACCCCTTTGCCGTTAACCACCTGCTCACGGCGCGGCTGTTCCACGAGCTTTACCGCATGGGAGTGCTGGATACAGCCTACTATTCCAACAACAGCTTCCTCAGCCAACCCCACCGCAAGCCCGACCCCCAGGAGCAGGAGAGGATCAAGCAGCTCATCAATACGGCGCTCAAGCTGGAAGACGGCCGCCTGGAGCACGACGGTAAGGACGTGAACACCCTTTATGCCCGGGGCGTCACACGGGGCTTGCGCGCCACCTATACGGCGCTGGTGGAACGTTCCTGGTTTGCCGCCTTGCGCAGCGCTCTGGGGGCGCGCCGCGATCACCAGCGCGTATTGGAGCTGGACCCCAGCTACACCGACGCGAAGATGGTGGTGGGCATTCACAATTACGTGGTCGGCAGCCTGCCCTGGGGAGTGAAGATGGCGGTTTCAGTAGTGGGAATTGGCGGCAACAAGAGGAAGGGAATTCAGTACTTGCAGGACGTGGCCAACTGCGCTTCCTGCCAGGCCAGCAGCGACGCCAAGGTGGTGCTGGCGTTGTTTCTGCGGCGCGAAGGGCGCCTTTCCGAGGCGCTGGATGCGATCCGATCCCTCACCCGAAGCTATCCCCACAACGTCCTGTTTGCCCTGGAAGAGCCGAATATCCTGCGCGCCCAGGGCAAGAATGACGAGGCGGCGGCGGATTACCGCAAGATTTTCCAACAGGGAAGGGAAGGCCGCTATAACGGCCGCTACGAGCTGGCCGCCTACAGCCTGGGCGAGTTACTGCGGTCGCAGAAGGACTATCAGGGAGCGGCCGATGCCTACAACCAGGTGGACACATTGCGAGAGCCCGACGCAGAAGTGCAGCAGCGCGCCAACCTGGCCGCCGGCGAGATGTATGACCTGATGAAAAGGCGCGACATGGCGCTGAAGAAATACGAGACCGTCATTGCAGAGGATTCCGGCAGCCAGCCCGCAGACTCAGCCCGCAGGCACATCAAAGAGGCTTATCACGCGGACTGAGGACCTCCGGCCATCCAGCTTTAAATCTTTTCACCGCTGAAACGCCGAGTGCGCAGAGATACTCCGCGTGTCGGCGGTGAAAAGGTCTTTGGAGGAGACTAGAATAAACAGGGAACTTCCGTACTCCCAGAACGTATCTTAGGCAGAGGGATTGTTATGTACTGCAACTACTGTGGCAAGGTGATCCAGGATGACGCCAATCTGTGTGCCTATTGCGGCAAGCGCGTGGGCGGCGTAGTGGCGCGCAAGCGGCTGGTCCGCCCGCGTGTGGGCCGCAAGATCGCCGGGGTTTGCCAGGGCTTCTCCGAATTTTTCGACATTGACGTGACCCTGGTTCGCGTTATCTGGTTGATTGCCGCATTCCTGACCGGCGGCATGGTCGCCGTGGCCTACGTAATCGGATGGATCGTCATGCCGGACGAGCCGCAATTGCTGGCCGCTCCCGCCGCGGGCCAGCACGTGACCAGCAGCTAAGGCCGGGCATGCGACGCGTAATTATGGCCCTGGCGGTGGTGGGCGTGTACCTGGCGGTGCGCGCTCTGCAAATCCACTACAGCACCGGTGTGACTCCCTGCAGCATCAACGACATCTGGGACTGCGGAGCTGTCAACCGCGGGCCTTATTCGGTCATCTTCGGCGTGCCTGTGGCCCTGATCGGCATAATCGGGTACATCTTCCTGTTCGTCGTAGAAGGCCTGAAGTATTGGCGGTTAATGGCGGTGGCTTCCATCGGCGCCCTGGGATTTTCGCTCTACCTGACCCACATTGAAGCCAGTGTCCTGCAGACGTGGTGCCAGTATTGCGTGGGCTCGCTGATCACCATCAGCCTAATCACGCTGCTGGCGATCATCCAGTTGGTTGTGCAACGTCGTCCGCGTGCGCGAGA
>DATEGM010000118.1:0-29042 GCA_035280085.1 Terriglobales bacterium | reverse complement strand
GCCGTTAACTCGGAGACAGCCGACAAATACATCCGCCCCGAACGCCGCAGAGGATGGGAACTCTAGAGCAGAAACCTGAGGAGGCTTCCATGGCCGCTATTTCGAGAAGAGAATTTTGCAAAACTGCAGCCGGCTTGGCTGCCGCGACCAGTCTTGTTTCTGGCGGCGCGCTGGAACTAAACGCCAATCCGCTAGGCTTGCCCATCGGCTGCCAGACCTGGCCGGTCCGCGACATGATCGCCAAAGATTTTCCCTCCGCCATCAAGCAGTTGGCCGCAGCGGGATTTCAGAGCATCGAGCTGTGCTCCCCGGTAGGCTACGCCGATTCCGGTTTCGCCGGACTGGCCAAGTACAGGGGAAGCGAACTGCGCCGAATTCTCGCCGACGCGGGCGTCACCTGCGTGAGTTCGCATTTCACCATGCAAGAGCTGCGGCAAAATCAGGACGGCCGTATCGCCTGGGCCAAAGATGTGGGTCTCACCCAAATGCTCGTGCCCAGCCTCGAGGGACCGAAGCACCCGACGCTCGACGACGTCAAGCGCGCGGCCGACGAATACAACCAGATGGGCGAACAGGCTGCCAAAGCTGGCATTCAGCAGGGCCTGCACAACGAAGACTTTGAGCTCTCCAAAGTGAACGGCAAGCGCACTTACGATTTGTTGTTCGTCTTGCTGGATCCCAAGCTGGTTAAGTTTCAGTTTCAGGTTTCAACCATCAGCGAGGGTTACGACGCTTCGCAGTATTTCCGCAAGTATCCCGGCCGCTTCCTCTCCATGCACGTGCAAGGCTGGTCCGCCAAGACCAGAAAAATCGTGCCCGTAGGGCAGGGCACGCTCAACTGGAAAGATATTTTCACGGCGGCCAAAACCGGCGGAATAAAAAATTACTTTGTCGAAATGAACCTGGGCCTGATGAAAGCCAGTGTTCCTTATCTGCGCAAGCTCCAGGTGTGATGAGCCTTTAGCAGCGTTGCTTCCCATCGCCTGCGCGGCAGAAGATTGGAAACTCTTAACCCTTAGCCGGCCACGGCTGAACACAGATTTTCACAACACAACACCAGACAGTCGTCTTGCCAAGCGGGTTTCCCGGCGAGTATGATTCCCCGGTTTGCCCGGTACTCTGAACGTCTTGGTCGCCCTGACGCGTCGGGGCGTGCGAGAGCTTTCCCACCCTTTCGAGACGCAAGCATAAGGAGCATTCCCATGCGTAGAGCAATTTGCACCTGCGGGCTTTTGCTGCTGTTTGCAGTTTCCTCTCTCGGCCAGGGGCCGGCAATTCGCCAGCAGACGTTTTCCTGTGATGACCCGACTGGAATCTTTTGCGCCGAGGCTTACGATTTCGTCGGATACAACGGCGCGTATACCGGTCACGATGAGCCTTCAGTCTTGTTTTACTCAGGTGCTCCAGGTTCAGGAAACACCATGGTCTATCTGATGCAGTTGCCCAAAGATCCGCCTACACTTCCCAACCAGAGCGGCACGGGAGGAACCTTCAATTTTCAACTGCATCCGGCGTTCTGGGTAGGCATGGCGATGTGCGATGACCAGTCGGCGCCGAATCCTGGTGGGTCCTCAGTAGGCCCTAACGTTCCTTGCACACCGGACAGCGACAGCAACATCTATGATAGCCAGAACTCAAGCGCCTCCGACTACATTGGCTTACACCCTGGCACGGCATTCATGGAGATGCAATTCTATCCTCCTGGCTGGGTGACCAGTTGTGATACCACCAATCGCTGGTGCTCGGCATTGACCATTGACAGTCTTTCTGAAAACATGAACACCGGAGTTGGGAACAATTCTGCCTGCGGCGGAGTCGTGGAGTATGTAAACTTCGCCTTCATCACTAAAAGCGGAGTCCCCGGAGGCCCTCCCAGCCCCTTACTCCAGAACAACAGCACGTTCACCACGACCGCCGATACTCTTTTCTACAACCCCGGCGATGTGCTGCGCATTGTGCTGCAGGATACGACGCACGGATTGAAGATCACGATTACCGACTTGACGAGCGGAGAGAGCGGCTCCATGACCGCCAGCGCGGCCAATGGCTTTGCCGGTATCCTCTACGATCCCAAGGGGCACAACTGCAAACCCTCCACTCACAACATACCCACCGACTTCCATCCCATGTATGCCACCTCCAGCGAGCACACGCGCGTGCCCTGGGCGGCCCATTCTTACAACATCGCCTTCTCCGATGAGATCGGCCACTTCGAGTACTGCAATGCAGTCAGTAGCGAAGGGGGGAGTTGCACTGAGGATGGCGTGCACGACTTGGATAGCGCTTTGCCCGCTGGGACAGAAGACGATTTCGGGTGCTTTGATGCGGCATTTGCCAGCGGGTTCAACCTGGTGCCGATTGGCGGATGTACCTCTTCCGATGTCGATTTTGACGGGGTGCCCTACCAGCAAGTCTGGCCGGGAACACTCAAAAGTCAGTCGGCGGATACTCAACTGCACGCGGCTCCCGTATTGTTCACCAGCCCTCTGTTGATCAATACCAACACGTTACGGCAGCAGAATTTTGACCGTGTGGCTTTTGAAACCGATCTGCCGCGGGTCGAGAGCAACACAAGTCCTCCGTGCCAGCGTCATGTGTCCAACCCGAACGACCCCAACCCGGGTTCTGGCTGCGTGAACCCGCCGAGTGGAGCCAATTTTTATCCCTTCTTTACTACCGGGGGAGGCTCCAACTGCACGTGGCAAGAGGGCGGCGCCAATATTCCGGGGACAAAGAAATCTTTCGGCGGCAGTTCCACTGCAGAGTTTGGTTCGCTGCTGACCTTGGCGTATCCAGCGGCAACTCCCCCCGGCAGCGTAAGTATCCGCTACAACGATTTTCGCCAGGTACTTTCCAGCAATCCCTGTCCCGCATCGGGCAGTATTGCTGCTCGATAGCAACGGCTACACCCCTAACTTCGCCCCAACCTTCGGGTTGGGGCGTTTTTTGTCACCGGGAACGCGCCTTGGCCTCGCCTGAGAGGCCTCCGCATTAAAGGTTCTATCTCGAACTGAACAGGTGCCCGAGCTTTTCCTTCTTAGTCTTGAGGTAATTGGCGGCGTGGGAACTGGGCTCGACTTCGCAGGGCACGCGTTCCACAACTTGAATACCGGAGTGTTCCAGGGCCGCGACCTTGTCAGGATTGTTGGAGAGCAGGCGCACCTGGGTAATGCCGAGGTGCTTGAGGATTTCCGCAGGCAGGGCAAACTCGCGCTGGTCGGCCTTGAAGCCAAGTTTTTCGTTGGCCTCCACGGTGTCCAGGCCGGAATCCTGCAACTCATAGGCGCGAAGCTTGGCCATCAAGCCAATGCCGCGGCCCTCCTGCTGCTCGTAGATGAGCACGCCCGCGCCGGCGCTGGCGATCAGAGAGAGCGACATCTCCAGTTGCTGACGGCAGTCGCAGCGCAGCGAGCCGAATACGTCGCCGGTTAGGCACTGCGAGTGGATGCGCACTAGGGGAGGCTGTGCCGTAAGGTCGCCTATGATGAGCGCCACCGCGTCCTCGCGGCGGCTCTGCTTGCCCTCGCCGCACTCGCCTTCGAAGCCCAGAATGCGGAAGTGTCCCCAGCGGGTAGGGAAGTCCGCCTCCGCGGCTTTATGAAGTTTGCAGGAACTCACTTGCCCATTATATGTGCAACCAGACTGTGCTAAGTACCCGATATAATGCCTCCCGGACGCTCACGATGCCTGCCGACAAAAAGGCCCGTAAGCCCTCATCGAAAACCAGCAAGGGGGTTGATCAAACTCCCGCGAAGTTGAGCAGGAGAGAGGAAGACCTGCTCCGCCACATGGCGCACGGCTACCAACTGGAAACCTCGTCGCTGTGGGAAAATCCCATCCTGCGGCGGCTGAAAGATAACAGCGAAGTGCGCGCCACCGCCAACCGCAGCACGATTGAAGCATTGCACAAGGGCGGCCTCATCGCCGTTGCAAAAGAGGGTAGTGTGGTCAATCCAACCGTTTGGCGTTTGACATCGAAGGCCAACGCGCTAAAGCTGAGCGAGCCTGAGTGAGTGGTCGGTGTTTTCGAGTTATTGCACTACGGGTGGCCGGTTCGGGCCTCCCAGGCGGGTGAGGTTGGCGTCACAACGCGCGAGCTGCCGGCGAAGGTCAGAAATCTGGTCGCGGCCATTGGCGTCGCGTGTGCCCATGCCATTCGGCCTGTGATTCCATGTATCCAGTCCTTTTTCAAACCAGGAACGAGCCGCACGCCAGGCCCGCGCCTTCTCGCCGGAGGAGCTAGCCTGCTCTGCCAGGGCGGCATGCGCCATGCCGAGGTCGGAATACGATTGGCCCAACTCGGTGACAAACCACAGTTCCTTTTTGCTCCCGCTGGTGCGAAAAATTGTAAGCGCGTCATGAAACCGGCTTAGAGCCTGAGTTGTGCGGTGCTGCCGGAGCAGCACCTCACCAATGCTCAGGTCGCTCCAACCGACGTTGCCGCGGGCCAGCATGTTGCTGGGATCGGCATCGGCCAGTTGCTTGAAGAGTTTCCACATGCGGAGGTCCAAGGTGAGGGCTCCGGGTAAATCGCCTTTCATGGCCAGCAGGCTGCCGCGGACGTCATAGCTTTCGGCCAAGTACTCGCGCAAAGTGGAGTTGGCGGGGTAGGCTTGCGTGACTTCCTGATTGATGGCTAGGGCCTTCGACGACATGAGAAGCGCTCCGTCCATCTGCCCCGTGTGCGCCAGGGTGCGGGCCATGCCGTTATAGTCGGCGATCAAGTGGGTCCGGAAGATGAGTTTAGGCCGCTCGCCCGTGGCGATGGGTTCGCGGACGGCAGCGCCCTTGCGGAAGCTCTGCAGGGCAGCGGCAAAGTCGCCTTTTTGTTCCAGCAGGCCGCCGGTGAGCCAGTAGATGCCGGCCAGCCGGTCCAACAGAGCCGGCTGGTTTCCAGCGGCCAGTTGTTGCGCAATCGGCAACGCGCTCCGCAGATTTTGCAGGGCGCCGGCAACATCGCCCTGATCTTTTCGCACGAAGGCCAGCTTCCAATATTCGTCCAGCAGCCCAACTTGCAGATTGGCGTCGGCACGATGAGCCGCCGCTAGATTCTCGCGGATGGCGAGAGCTTTGGCATAGCTGTGGGAAGCTCCGCCATAATCGCCCATGTCGGCGGCGCCGCTGTAACCGAGAACGTCCCCCACTCTGTCGTAAGCGTCAGCCAATTCGCGTTGCAGGGAAGGATCGCCATTAGCTTCCTGCGACAGGCTGTCCAGGTATTCGAGAGCGCGGCTAACCAGAAGCTTGCGCGCCTCAGTGGCCCCAGCCAGGTCACGAATCGAGTCGTGAACTTCAAACATCAGGGAGTGCGCCAGCTTGCGAACATCGTTGAACCGGCGCTCGGCGCGGGCGCGCTGCAGGCGGGCAATCTCCGCCTGACCGCGCGCGATGCGAGCCTCACGCACGGTCACGGTGAGGGCGGCCAGCAGCACAACGCCGACAGCGGCTGCGGCCGCAACCCCGGCCTGGTGGCGGGAGACGAATTTTGAGGCGCGATAACCGAACGTATCCTTGCGGGCAATGACGGGCAGGCGGGTCAAGTGCCGGCGAACGTCGTCCGCGAACTGCTCGACCGTGGCGTAACGGCGTTGCGGTTCCTTGCGCAGCGCCATGAGAATGATGTTGTCCAGGTCGCCGCGCAAGCGCCTGCTGAGTTTCTCCGCGGACCCTTCGTGAAGGCCGAAGGAGGGGAGGGCAGCGGTTGCCGCAGCGGATTTATTCTGGGAATCAAGAGCCCGCCGCGCGGTGGTGCTGGGCCGCACCGGTTCATCTTCACAAACTGCGCGCGCGATCTCCTGCGGCGTAGTGTCGATGCGCCGGTAGGGATGCTGGCCGGTGAGCAACTCGTAAAGCACCACGCCCAGGCAATAAATGTCGCTGGCGGTAGTTATGGTCCCGCCTTTCACCTGCTCCGGGCTGGCGTAACCGGGCGTCAGAACGCGGAACACCGTCAGTGTGGGTTCGAAGTGGCCTTCCATCGCGGTGACATCAAGAATCTTGGCGATGCCGAAGTCCAGCAGTTTGGGCACGCCCTGCGGCGTCACCAGAATGTTGCCCGGCTTGATGTCGCGATGAATGATTAGGCGCTGGTGAGCGTATTGCACCGCGGAGCACACCTGCAGGAACAACTGCAGCCGCTCCGCCACCGAAAGCTGGTTGCGATTGCAGTACTGGTCAATCGCCAGCCCTTCGATCAGCTCCATCACGAAGTAGGGCAGGCCCTCGTCGGTAGTTCCGCCGTCGAGCAGGCGCGCAATGTTGGGATGGTCGAGGCTGGCGAGAATCTGCCGCTCATTCTTGAAGTGGCTGATCACGTACGCCGAATCCTGCCCCGCGCGCACCACTTTGATGGCGACCTCCTGGCGATACTGGTCGTCGGCGCGGATAGCGCGGTACACCTCTGCCATGCCTCCTGTGCCCAGGCTTTGCAGAATTTGGTAGGGCCCCACGCGCTTGCCAAAGGGCAGAGGAGACGAACCCGAGGGCGCCGTGGGGAGGGCGGCAGTCTCGTCAGGATCTAGAAATGTTGGGTCAGCCTGGTCGTGGGCCGCCACCAGCGACCGCAGTTCTCGCGACGCCTCGGGGTCGCTGAGCTGCAGTTGCGAGAGGAACTCGGCACGCTTTGCCGCGTCCATTTTCAACGCCGTGTGCAGCTTATCCTGAATGGCCTCCCACAATTCGGGCGTCATGAGCGCGCTCTCCCGCTGATTTCGCGGTACAGCCAGGCGCGCGCGTTGAGCCAGTCACGTTCAATGGTGGCCGCCGAAACGTCAAGGATCTGCGCCATTTCCGCGATAGAGAGGCCGGCAAAAAAGCGCAGTTCTACAATTCGTGCCTGCCGCTGGCTGAGCCGCGAAAGTTCTTTGAGGGCCTGGTCAAGCGCCAGCAACTCCATGGTCCTGGCGTGGGGGGAAGCAACTGCGTCATCCAGGGCCAAAGTACAGCCGGGGTCACGCTTAGCGGCGTGGCGGCTGCGGGCAAAATCCACCAGGATCTGCCGCATCAGATGCGCGGCGACAGCATAGAAGTGTTGCCGGTTGTGAAACTGAGCCGGACGATTCACCAGGCGAAGATAAGCTTCATGGACCAAGGCCGTGCTTTGCAGGGTGTGGTCCAGGCGCTCACCTTGCAGGTGGTGGCGCGCAACCCGGCGCAGTTCGCCGTAAACCAGCGGCATCAGCGAATCCAGCGCTTTTCTGTCGCCGTCTTTCCACTTGCTGAGCAGTTGTGTGACCTGGTTGGATGGGGAGGGCGACATATGCGCCTCCTGCCTGCGGCCCGAGAGTTCAGTCGCAAAATTGGCCGAGAAGATATCCTTATTTCAGCCGCAAGTCAATCGTCAATGATTTCGGGCGGGTGTTGCAAAGACGGAAAACCAGGGTTGCAGTTGCGCAATGAGAACGAATCAGAAGAGTGGTTTGGAGCGGATGGCGTCCTTGTCTCCCCAGTTGTCCTGGAAGGAACAGCCACCCGCCCCGATGTGTTCCCCAAGGTTTGTCTACTGCAGGGTAACCAGAACTTGTATGACGCCTTTTCCTGAGGCCAATGGCTCCAGGGCTTTACCCACAACAGCACCTAACATGCGGGCGCGATCGGTGCCCTTCATGGCATGCCCGGGAGCCGACGAGGTGACGAGCAGATCGCCGACTTCGATGGGGCCATTCTCAGCGCTCACCTTGCAGGGCACCACGCCAACCACCGCCAGGGGCAACTCGGCCGTGATCTGCGGGTCGGAGATGTTGTGCGGAGCAGCCAGTAGTCCCGGCTTTGTGGAATAGATGCCCGCCACAAGAGTGGAATAGGGTTGGCTGGCCAAAGCTAAGCGGCGGTTCGCGGTGCGGTCAATTATCATCAGGTCGCCGGGTTCATAGAGCTTGCGGTCTCCCTGGACGGCAAAGGACTCGGCCAAATCAGCTCCGCTGGCCTGGAAGCCGCCATCGGCGAAGACCTTGCCATTAGCGTTCACGCGAAAATTCGTATGCCCAAAGCCGCGGCCGATAATTTCGTTGCCGCTTCCGGTTTCGAACTGCCCTCCGGTGGCCGCAATTCCGTGCACACCGATTCCGCTGGAACTGTCGGAAGTGCCATAGACGCCGCGCGTTACCCCGCCCAAATTCGTAGCGTGCCCCCATACAGCGGCGGCAAAGAATGCATTACTGGTGGCAATGCCCTCGATGCCGGTGTTGGGCCCGCTGCCTTTCACTCCAATTCCTGCCGGGCTGTTTACCGACCCGGATACCCCGATGCTGGATGCAGTGGTTGATGACGCGTTCCCGGCCACTCCCACACTGACGTCGGTCGAACCGCTTACTCCAGTGCTGCTGATTCCGGTGGCGAGGCCGGACACCCCAGTGGCGATGGAGGGACCGGTAGCAGAACCGGCAACTCCGGTGACGGCACAAATCTCAAATGGGCACAAGCTGGCGTTAGCGGTGCCGATGACCCCCGTGCCGTTCCAGGCTGTAGTCTTGCCTGACACTCCCACGCCATTGGTGGAGTTGGCGCCGATGGATTGCCCGCTAATGGCGGTGGCATTCGGCACGGTAACGGTGTTCGATATCATTCCGATGCTGCTCATATTGCCGTTGGCGTCGAAGCTGAAGCGGTCATGCCCGAAGCCCCGACCCTTCAGGATGATTCCCGATCCGGTTTCGAACTGGCCTCCGATGGCGGCGATGCCGTGCACCCCGATGCCGGAGGGGCTGTCCGCCACTCCATAAAGCCCCCGGGTTACGCCGCTTGTTCCGGTAGCATGGCCAAAGACTCCGGCGGCAAAAAAAGCTGTGCTGCTGGTCACGCCCTGGATGCCTGTCGAGATGGTGGCTGGCGACTCCACATCCAACTGCGCGGCGGGCGCAGCCGCGTTCACTCCCAGCCGGCTGGGAGACGTTGAGGTCTGCACAATCAATGAATTGCTCTGCTTGGAAGTAGGGTTGGTGCCGCCCGTCCAGAGGGGAACGTTTCCTGATGCTCCGCTTCCCGTGACAGTCTGGGCAAACGACGGAAATGCCAACAAGGTGAGCGCCAGTAAAGTAACAACTTTCATACAGAACCTCCTACCGATTGTTGAACACAGCCGTGCGCCTCGCAGCGTGGCGAAGCTGGTCCGCAAGTTTCGGCTTTCTCCCTATAAAGCGGGAAGCAAGGGGGAATTTAGTCATTACGGAACAAATATTTTGTTTGCGGCTTTCCCAGGGAAATTTGCAATCAGCCTCTTCAGGCAGCTTCAATCCGAGAGGCTCATCAGCCGGCAAGCAGTGCTAAGGTGAGGGAGCACAGCAGAACCGGCTGAGCAGGTGCTCATCGCCGGGTTGTTGCCGCTGGGCATATGCTCCTGGTGCTCGCCCTTATCCTGGCATCATTGCTCTTGCTGCCTTCGTGCGGAGGCGGAGGCTCGACCGCACCTCTGCCACCTGCCGGGCCTCAACCTGGCTCTTACACGCTTACCGTCACGGGAACCTACGGCAGTGTGAGCCACTCAGTTGCAATAGCCGGAGCTGCGTACGGATTTGAGCATCACGAACCCGGCAGGGTTCTAATTAACCTTGCAGATTTGACTATGACGGCGCGGGCTGGCATCCTTGTCCTCCCCAGTCGTGGGCACGCTTAGGATCAATCAGACCGTCTCTCACTACCGGATCATCCAGGAACTGGGTGGCGGGGGCATGGGTGTGGTTTATAAAGCCCAGGACGCACGCCTCGGCCGCTTTGTCGCCCTGAAGTTTCTCCCTCCCCAGGTTTCCAACGATCCCCAGGCGCTCGAGCGGTTTCAACGTGAAGCGCGCGCCGCCTCCGCCCTGAATCATCCGCATATCTGCACGGTTTACGATATTGGCAGCGAAGGCGCCGAGCATTTCATTGCCATGGAGTTCCTGGAGGGGACTACTCTTAAGCACCGCATTGACGCGCGTCCCATCCCTACGGAGCGAATGATTGAACTGGCGGGGCAGATTGCTGATGCCCTGGACGCTGCACACACCCGCGGCATCGTCCACCGTGACATTAAGCCGGCAAATATCTTCGTCAGTGATCGCTGGCAGGCGAAAATTCTGGATTTTGGTTTGGCCAAGGTGTATGCGCATCACGGCGTGAAAGCAGAAGCGACAGGATCGGGAGCCACCGCGCCTACCTTCGCTGATGACCGCCTCACGAGCCCAGGAACAGCCATGGGGACTGTCGCCTATATGTCTCCTGAGCAGGCTCTGGGCGAAGAACTTGATCCCCGCACCGACCTGTTTTCGTTCGGCGTAGTGTTTTATGAAATGGCCACGGGCAAGCTGCCATTCCAGGGAGTGACCTCGGCTGCCCTGTTTGATTCCATCCTCCACAAGGCCCCTAGCACTCCTGTGTCTCTCAACCCCGGCTTACCCTGGGAGTTGGAGCACATTATCAATAAGTGCCTGGAGAAAGACCGCGAACTGCGCTACCAAACCGCCGCCGACCTGCGCGGCGACCTGCGGCGCCTGCAGCGCGACGGCACTTCCCGGGTGAGTACCACCGCCGCGGCCTCGCTCGCCGTGAGAGAACCGGGCAGCTCATTAACCGTCGCGAAAAAGCCCCCGCGCAGGCTGATGGCTGGCATCGCTGCCGCCGTCCTTCTGGCGCTCGTTATCGGCATCGCCGTCGGGCGTGTGGTTTACACTCAAGGCCCGGCGCCTCCCCCGGTTTATCACCAGATCACGTTTCGGCGCGGCAGCATCCGCGCGGCACGCTTCGGTCCGGATGGCCAGACGATTCTCTATAGCGCGGCTTGGCAAGGCAATCCCAGCGACGTCTACACTGCCCGGCCGGAGGCTCCTGAATCCCGCTCCATGGGCTTGCCACAAACCCAGCTGCTCTCGGTTTCCTCCACCGGAGAAATGGCGGTGCTGCTGAACGCGCACTCGATCGGGACTTGGGTAGTGGCGGGAACTCTGGCCCGCGCTCCACTCATCGGTGGCGCCCCGCGCGAAATTCTGGAGAATGTGCAATGGGCAGACTGGGCGCCCGACGGCAAGGATCTTGTTATCGTACGCGACGTCAACGGACGCAATCGTCTCGAGTACCCGCCAGGCAAGGTGCTGTACGAGTCCGGCGGCTGGATTGGCAACCCGCGATTCTCCCCCCAGGGAGACCGCATTGCCTTCGTTGACCATCCCATTCAAGGTGACGATGGCGGCTCTGTAGCCGTGGTTGACCTGAATGGGAACTACAAGCCTTTGTCGCCCGATTGGTACACCGTACAGGGACTGGCGTGGTCGCCGGACGGCCGTGAGGTCTGGTTCACTTCCAGTAAGGCGGGCATCGACCGCTCCCTTTCCGCGGTTTCGTTGAAGGGCCGGGAACGCCTCGTAACCCGCATGCCGGGCACTCTCATGCTGCTCGACATTTGGAAGAACGGAACGATCCTTATGACCCGGGCCAGTTGGCGGCGCGAACTGATCGCCATCAGCGGCAAGGAAGCCAGGGAAAAAGACCTGTCCTGGTTTGACTATTCCTACCCGGGCGATCTGTCAGCCGATGGCAAGACGCTGCTGTTTGATGAAGAGGGCAGCGGCGGTGGCCTGGCTTACTCCAAATCCGGCGGACTTACCTATGCGGTTTACGTGCGTAAGACCGATGGTTCACCGGCTGTCCTGCTGGGCGAAGGAGCTGCAGTTGCACTATCGCCTGACGGCAAGTGGGTGGTGGCGCAATCGCCCGGCTCTCCGGCGCAACTGCGGCTGCTTCCCACCGGCGTTGGCGAAGCCAGGGTACTCACTCAGGACAGGATCAATCACGCCTGGGCGCGCTGGTTTCCCGATGGCAAACGCATCCTGTTTTCCGGCAATGAACCCGGCCGCGGGGTTCGCCTCTACACGCTCGATATTGCTTCTGGAAAAATTCAACCCGTCTCCCCGGAAGGCGTCGTGGGCACGGCCTACGCCATTTCGCCGGATTCGCGATTCGTGGCCGGCATCGGTCCCGACCAGAAAGGTTATCTTTATCCCGCGGAGGGAGGCACACCCAGGCCGATTCCTGGCTTCTTACCCGGCGAGCAGCCGATTACGTTCAGCGGCAATGGCCTCTATGTTTACCAGCCCGGCGAATTGCCGGCGCGCGTCTTTCTCCTCGATTTGCGGACTGGCCATCGCACCCTCTGGCGACAACTCATGCCGTCTGATCCCGCCGGCGTGGTAACCATCGGACCCATTCTCCTCACCTCCGACGCCACAACCTGCGTCTACGGCTATCACCGCACCCTTTCTGATCTCTACCTGGTGGAAGGCCTTAAATAGACAGGATTTTGCCTGCAGCAGCCCGCGTCACTCGTGCCTGCTCTGGATTTCAACCCACACTCCGCACCCTGCCGCGTGAAATTCAACCCGGAGGGCCTATGGTGTGAGCAGGTATACATGCACCGGACCTGCATGACTGGCATGATCAAGCTGGACTACGTCACTCTGCGGAGAGCCGTGGCTGCGGTTGCCATAGGCAACGATTTGCCCGGCATCATTGATCGCGACCGCACCGGCAAGAACAATGCCCCCATTAGGCGATATGAGCCCATTCAGATCTTGCATGCCATGGGCGGAGTCCCAGATGAATGCTCGTGTTCCTAGTGAGCTGCCAGAGGTGCCAACGACCTGGCCTGTACCGTTGATGCCCGATGCAGTGCTGTAGTCGCCACCTGGCAGCGTGCCGAGGTCCTGAATTCCCTGCGAGGGAGTCCAAACGAACGCACGCATGCCTGCGGAGCCATACGACTGCCCGGCGACTTGGCCAGAGTTGTTAATGGCATAGGCGGTGCTGGTCGTGGCCCCGGGCAGGACTCCCAGGCTCACCATCCCTCCGTTAGTGCTCCACAAGAACGCAGTAGAGCGACTAGCACTGAGCGATTCACCGGCAACCTGCCCGACCTGGTTGATGGCGTATGCCTTGCTTTCAGTGTCGCCCGGCAGGGATCCGAGATCCTGCATGCCCGCCGCGCTGGTCCACAGGAAGGCGCGCGTGCCGCTGGCACCCGTAGAAGCCCCAACCACCACCCCGGAGTTATTGATGGCCCAGGCCTGACTGCTGCTGTCGCCCGGCAGAGTTCCCAAATCACGCAATCCCGAACTGGTGGTCCAAAGAAATGCATGCAGGCTGTTGGCGGTATTGGACCAGCCAGCGACCTGTCCCAGATCGTTTACCCCAGCGGCGGAACTGTAGTCGCCAACCGGGAGCGCTCCAAGGCCGATCATCCTCCCGTGGGTCCACAAGAACCCACGAGTGTGGCTGCCGTGCGCATGACCGGAGCGGCCTGCTACGTCACCCTTGCTGTTCAGCGCCCGAGGAACCGCGCTACCACCCTCCAGGGCACCCAAGTCGGTCACCTTGTACTGTGCCGTGGCGAATTGAACAGATACGGTGAGCAACAGGATAGTGCCGACCCAATTAAAAATCCTATGATTCATAAGCTCTTCTGAAAAACCCGTTCACATGGTGAAGTTCACAGTCGAGGTCACACCCGCCGAAACAGTGGTTGATTTGCTCTGGCTGCTGTAGCCAGTCTTCGAGACCGTTACCGTGTAACTGCCGACCGGAATCCAATTGCTCAAATACTGTCCTGAACTGTCGGTGGTGAGATACACAGTGGTGGAGATCACACCGCCGGAAATTTTCACGGTGACACCACTCAGTGCCGTACCGGTAGTAGTGGTGACCTTCCCTCCAATTTTGCCGGCAGTTGCCAGCGGAAAATTCAGCGTGGTAGTGGTGCCGGAACTTACGCTGGCGCTAAACGATCTGGAGAGATATCCATTAGCCGAGCCGGTGAAGGTATAGGTCCCCGCAGGAACGCCGGAAAGCGTGTAAATTCCACTCGTGTTGGTGGTGGTCGAGGCGCCGCTGTATTTCACGGTAGCGCCGTAGATGGCAGCTCCGTTGGAAATGTTGGTCACCTTGCCGGTTACCGTTCCAGCGGATGAGTTGGGCGTCAGCTTGAAACTCGCATTAGTAGTCGTATTCGTGCCGACGCTTACAGTGCTGGTTGCAGAACCGTAGCCTGAGGCAGAAGCAGTCAAGGTGTACGAGCCCGGGGCCACGTTGGTCATTTTGTAAGAACCGGTGCTGTCGGTCAGCGTGACCGCGCCATTGTTCACGGCTATCTTCGCCCCGGATATGGCAGCTCCAGTGACGGAATTGGTGACAGATCCCTGCAGCGTCCCTGTCCACGTCGAGGTGAGGACAAAATTGGCGGTAACGGATCCAGATGCAGGCACAGTGACCGTCTGGTGAGCATCCGTATAGCTGGAAAACGAGGCGGTAAGCTGAACGGTGGAGGCGGGAACTCCGTTGAGCGTGTATGCACCGGAGGAATTGGTCAGTGTCGAACCACCGCTGTAGGCGACGGTTGCGCCACCCAGCAATGTGCCACCGCTGTTTTTCACCACGCCCGTAATCGTGCCTGTACCGCTGCTGAGCTTGATGGTGGGCGCGGTGCTGGTACCGCCGCTGCTCACCGAAACAAACTCGGAGGCACTGTTGTAGCCGGATCGGGAGGCAGTGATCTGCACCTCGCCCGCAGGGACATTTGCCAGGGTGTAGTTGCCGGTCGAACTGGTAGTAGCAGTTACTCCACCGCCGCTTACGGTGGCGCCTGCCAACGCTGCGCCCGCCGCATTCGTTACCATTCCGGTGATAGTCCCCGTAGCGGGGGCAGTGGAAGAGACCAGCAGGATCTTTGCGACCGAGGGCACACCGTTGATGAGAACAAAAAGCATGTAATGCCCGGGAGGAGCGATGTTGCCATTGGCCGGGGCAGTGACGTTCAGTCCACCAGATGCCTGACTGAAACTGAGGTGCATAAAATGCTGGTTCTCGTTAAAGGTGTGAGTAGTGGAAGCGAGCCGGATGAGAGTTACTTGGGTGATACTGGTTGCGTTCGGCGTACCGACAAAGAAGCTCTGGCCGTAGGCGATTCCGGTGGGGGCAGAGGTGATTGTTGGACGCGCCCCGTTAAAAAGGTACGGCGGCGAGTAGATCTCCGCGTTCGGGCCGCCCACGTTTCCTCCCGCCGAAAGTATGCGGCCATCAGGGAGCAGCACCGCAGTCGAGTGATAGCCACGGTACACGGTGCTGCTCGCCATCGTCGTGAAAGTGCCTGTAGCCGGATTCCACAACTCAGCGGCATACACGGGAGCGCTGGAATTATCGAAACCGGAACCACTGCTGCCTCCGGTAATCAAGACCGTACCATCAGGCAGAACTGTCGCGTTAGCCTGGCGGCGTGCGTATTGCATGGATCCGGTGTAATGCCAGGCCGGAGCGGAGCTCGTGAGATCAATAATTTCGGCGGTGTTTGTGGGGGGATCACCGCCGCCCGCGGCGAGGATCTTACCGACGTCGTACATCACTACCGGACCGTAATCACGTCCGGCGCTGTCATTCATAGTAGCGACGGTGGTCCACGATCCGGTGCCGCTGGTGTTCAGGTAGCGGGAGGTGACATCGGGACCAGCGTCGAAGACCTGGCCGTTGGGCGCAAGGAGCATGCGAGGGTACAAGGGCAGTGCTAACTGGGCACTGCTGAGGTTGCGCCAGTTTTGGGTCGCCAGCTGCCATACCTGAGGCAGGGGGTCGGCATCGGTAACTGGATTCACGTTTCCGCCCATCACCAACACGTCTCCATTCGCTAGCACCGTGTTTGTGGGATACCAGCGGCCCGCGTTCATCTGCGGCAACATGGTCCAAGAGTCGGTAAAAGGATTGTAGACAGCAGCGTCGGGTAGTCCTACGTTGTCGGCCATGTGGCCGCCGGTGACCAGCAAGTCTCCATTCGGCAGGAAAGCGTGACCACTGCAAAAAATCTGATATGGGGCTTGAGCGGCGGGAACCGTCGTACCGGTGACGGGGTCCCAGATCTGCGGGTACTCCGATTCGAAGTAGTACGAATAGAACAACACCTTGCCCGTAGGCAGCAGGTGCGCATGAACGGGCCGGTACGGCAGGTTCTGGACTGCAGACCATTGGCCCACGCTAGAGCTTTGCGCCGCTGCCGGCCCGCTTAGGCAAATGAATGCCAAGCACCCGAAAAGTGAAACGATAACGACTGATCGCATTGGGAGCAGATACTAGTTGGGCTTTTGCACGTCCGGGACCATTCCTAAGTAGAAAGCAGGGTGAGATCTTAACACCTTCTAAGCGCACCAATAGTGGTACATTGCTGCTCATAACCAGCACCTCCGTACAGAGCCATCTTCGGAACGTTCCCTAGTGCAGGAGTTTCAAAGGCGGCTGTCAATTGTTTGTAGTACTGGGGACTACAGAGCCACCGCTGAGTTGCCGCCAGAACGGCACTCATTGACGATTGACAGAGTACTGCGCTGGTTGCCCAAGTCCTCGAAGCATAATTACTGAACCCAATTCATTTCCATTCGGGTACAGCATCACGAAGAGCCGTGTCGCGCGCGTCACCGAACGTACTTACCGAAAAGAGCAGCATGAGCGGTTCGAACAACTGTCTGGGCTTCAGGCTCGATCGGGACTCCGCGCAGAGCCTGCCAAATAACATCCCGACGGGCTTAATGGGGACGAAGAAGGCGATTGGCGGTAGGTGCGAGACTTGACCGCAATATCTCAGCGACCGCATTCAAGTGCCTGGTGAGGCAGGTGTGATGGTTACCGGGGACAGTGTGAACATCAACCTGAGGTGACACTTTGCTCCAGCCCAGGGTAGGGTCGACATCGGAACCGGTGCGCGCTTCGGAAACCAGCAGCGTTATCGGAGCGTTATAGCGCCGCGCCACATATCCCCGCACAAGCCTGCGGAAATGGAAAGTGTATTCCGCCTGCTTCCTTTTGAACTCGCTACTTGGGTTCGACACTAAATCAGCGCAAGGGCGAGTATATGAGCTTCCCATCTGCCCACCACGTACAAAGGTTCTGCGCAGCCACTTGGCAGCTTCGTCCGCGATCATGGCTCGATTGTTTAGAACAAACTGCAGGCGCTCCTGGCCGGAAATCTCTTTCCAATAAGCCTTGAAAAGGTTCTTGCGAAGCACCAGGTCGCTGGTCTCTTCTTCGGTAAGGTTGGGCACCTTCGCAGCGAGCCGCAGCAGCTTGGTTGCCAGCGATGTTTCGCTGTTGTGCGCAACTGTATCGAAGATGAAGAGCAGGTCCACCGCTTCCCCACGGCGAAGCAGTTGCTGCGCGAGTTCGAATGCCACCAAACCGCCGTTGCAATAACCACCGAGGAGGTACGGTCCGTGTGGCTGGACTGACAGCAACGTCTGCAGATGGGCGTAGGCCAGAGACTCGATGCTCGCTGGAAGTGGGGTTTCAAATCGCTTAAGAGGCTGGAGTGCGTAAAACGGGAACTCCTCTCCCAAAAGGCGCGCCAACCTTATCGAATACAAGCCGGCACCTGAATAATCCCCATGCAGATAGAAAAACGGCCGGCAGGAGCTGGTTTCTTTTATATCCACCAGCCAGGGGGAAGGCTCGGCTGTCCATTGTTCCACAAGAGCTTCCGCCAGGCTCTGAATGGTGGCATCATCCGCCAGGATAGAGGGAGAGAGCTCCTTTCCGAATACTTGCTCGATTTGAAATAGAAGACTGGCGGCCAGCAGAGAATCGCCGCCGAGATCAAAGAAGTCATCTCGTATTCCGATGCGATCCCCTCCCAGGAGACTCCTCCAGATTTCAACCAGTTGTGCCTCGGTATCGTCACGGGGCTCCTGGGAATCCAATTTTGCCTTCTGTTGTTGCACAGCCCGGCGATCAATTTTGCCCTGCGGGGTCATCGGAAGTTCATCGAGAAGAATGAACAAAGACGGCACCATGTAACGGGGCAGCTGTTGGCGGAGGACGCGGCGCAGGAGGACTGGAGTGGCAGGCTGCTCTGCGATGGGGACAACATAGGCAACAAGAATGTGGTTACCGCGCTCGTCCTCCTGAGCGGCCACGACTGCCTGTCTTACACCCGGCACAGTGAGCAGGGCCGCTTCCACCTCGGCCAACTCCACCCGGTTGCCCCGGATCTTTACCCGCGAATCCTTACGGCCAAGGTGGACCAGAGCACCGTCCGGGAGCAATCGTGCAATATCGCCGGTTCGAAACGCCCGCAAGTCGCTTGCCGCTGAATCAGCCGCAAAAGCAGCTTTGCTCTCCTCCGGCTTCTGCCAATAGCCCACGGCCAGGTAACGACTGCGGACCACAATCTCTCCCACGTCGCCGGAGCCAACAGGTTGCCCGTCTTCCCCCAGCACCAGCACTTCCATATCCGGGACGTCGTACCCTACGGGCACAAGGTTTCCATCAACAGCGCCATTCCGGGTGCGGTATTGACGAATCATGAACGTTTCGGTTGAACTCAGCGCATTCACAAAGAGGCAATCGGGAGAGAAATGGGCCTTGAACAATTGCAGTTCGCGTCTTGAGACCGGTTCACTGCCAAGCTTGACCACGCGCAATGCCGGAAATAGAGAGTTGCCCGTAAGGGAAGCCGCAAAATGGCGGAAAGTAGAGGCGCTGGAATGATAGATGGTGATTCCTTCATCATCGAGCCAGTGGGCCAGGCGTTCCAACCCTTCTTCCTTGAACCGGAAAAAACAGAGAGTCGCGCCATTGAGCAGTGCTGAATAAGTTCCGGTGACGGCTTGCGCAGTGGTGCGTGAAGACAGTAACGAGAGCCGGTCCACCGCACTGATATGAAGCGTGTTGGTGTGGTTCTTAATGTTGTGCAGGATGCTGCGGTGGCTGTGGACAACGCCTTTGGGCTGCCCGGTTGATCCGGAGGTAAAGAGAATGCAGGCCAAGCAATCAGGCCCGACACTGAGTTCTAGGTTCTCCTCGGAATAGTCGTTGATGGATTCGACATTCAGGGACTCAACCGCGCCTGAAAGTTGCCGCGCGGCTGTGAGATTCGAGGCGTCGGTAGCAAGCAGCATCGGCCGTGCCTCCCGCCACACCTGCTCTGTTCGTAACGGCGGATGCTCAGGATCCAAAGACACATATAGTTTTCCGGCTTTCAAAATACCCAGAATAGTTGCTACCCAAAGAGCATCGTCTGAAAACAAGCATCCCACCGGGTGCGGCCCGCGACCGCAGCGATGGAGAATCGCGCGGGCAATTCTGTTAGCCGCTTGATTCAATTCGCGGTACGTAAGCGAGGTATTTTTAGCCGTAATAGCCAAGCGCTCTGGGAACTTGCGCACCTGTTCCTCAAAGCGAGCGGGCAAGGATTGCTCGACCTCTTCGTCGGCAAACGCAATGGAGCGCGGAGGGGATTCCGTCTCAGACCCCGACCTGAGTGCTGGTGAGCCTTCCATAGCTAATCGCTATACCTTGGGGCGTTCCGTGCCGCCGGAATCGTTCGGAACAACCGCCCCGCTTCCGTTCTGGGGCTCGCTTTCAGTCAGCTGCCGCGTTACGCGAAACAGCTCGGGATCAAACGCTTCAAAAAGCGAGGGGTTGCGCAGGTGGCTCGGGGAGCGGTGCCAGCAGACGTATTCGCCCACCACAGGAGCCAGCTTGGCGATGTCCACGCCGCTTTCCGCAGCGATCTTAGCGCAGAGTCCTTTGATTTCTTCAAGCCTGACCCCAGTCAGATAGCCCTTGAGATAAAGCGCGGCCACAACCTGCTCCAGCGGCGCGTTCCCCGCGCGATCGCCCAAGCCGTTAACGGTCACATCGAGACCGTCTGCCCCCGCTTGCACGGCGCCTACCGAGTTGGCGGTAGCCATACCAAGGTCGTTGTGACCGTGGAAAAATATTGGGACACGCACCTTATTTTTGATTAGTGTCACGAAATTGTGAACTTCAAATGGGTCCCGCGAACCATTGGTATCGTAGAGGGTGATTCGCTGCGCGCCACCACGCACGGCGTCTTCAGCCAACTCCGTAAGCAATGCGGGATTCGCATGAAAGCAATGAGGAAAGCCGACGCCGAAATCAGCTCCGTGCGCAGCTGCTTGGTTGACGGCCTGTTTGAGAAGGCGCAATTTCTCCTCTGCTTCAAACGGCGCCCGCTTTGGTGAAGCGGGCATCAGCAGATCAAAGCGATCCAAAATTCTGGAAGCAGCTTCAATTTCCCGGTCGCAGTCTCCAGTCTTTGAATAGATCAGGCCTGAAAGCCGGATACTCAGCCCTTTCTCTTTAAATACCCTGGCGTCTTCCAGGTCGCTCAAAACGCGGCTGGGAGCCACAATCTCCGCTTCGGAAACTCCTGCTGCTTCCAGTTCCCGTGCAATTCTCCACTTCTGTGCCGGGGAAAAGAAGACCTTCGGCGTGTCGAGCCCTTCCCGCAAGGTTGCGTCTTTCAGAACGATTCTGCGCTGAGTATTCATATCGCCTTAGGCGGGGACCAGCCTGGCGCTAGCAATTCGGCGCTCCGGCTGGGCTTGCCCGTCGGCCGTTTGTGTTCCACTGGTCAGACAGCACAGTATTCTGGCGCCACGGGGAATCGTTCCGCGTTCGATTTCCTTAAATGTTCCTGCCAGACACATCAGCCCGGTTGTCTCCACTATCTTGTTTCCCACGTTGATACCGTTCGCGCCAAGCACCTCGGCAATGGTGCTTCCTTCAAAGCTGCGATCCAGAAAGTCAAAGAACTCATTATGAGTGACAGTTGTCAGCTCACCTTGAGTGTCATCCAACAGCTCCATGAGGTCCTGAAACGTACCGTAAGTGTGAGGAGCGAAATCGTACATTGACTTGGTCAGCAAGTTGCCGGTGGAGTGGACGGGCATCGGCGTGACCTCGCGTGAATTGGCCTTCCAGGCCCGGTACATAGGACAGTTAGCCTTCTGCTGAACGCCCAGGAAGCGGGGCAGTTTCCCTGCCTGCTTCTGCCAGCGTGCAAGAACGGAATAAATTCCGATGGGCCCGAAGGCGGCGCTGATGCTTTGTGTGACCCAATCGAAAGCGCCGTGCGTCAGCACATGCTCAAGAACGAAGCAGCCACGAAATCTGGATGCTTCATAACGCCAGCCGGTCTCAGGCACGTGCCTGATGTTGTTCAGCCTGGCAAACAACCTGGCGGCGCGCTTCACCCGGCCTGGGTGGTCGACGGAAATCAGGTGCGCCATTGGCGAAGCAAACGTCTTCTGCCGGAGCAGAAGCACATTTTCCTCGGGAAGAAAGAAGAAGGTTTCGAGACCCGCGTTAACGCCGTATTCCGTCAGGGCCGTTCCGGTATTGGCGCCGGACTCGAATACGATGCGTTCGTGGCCCCTGGACTTACACTTGGCAATAGTGATGCAACCGTCGGTGGATTTCAGGGTGCCGGTATGCATGGCCGAGGTCTCGTCGAGCACGTGGACATCAACCCCCCGGTGCGAGAACAGCGGAAAAATCCTGGCGCCCTCGCGGATGCTGGTCTTCTCCAGCCATCGCTTGAACTGCGCGTCCTCGTCCGGGGTGCTGCCGAACGAGAAGTGGTCCTTATAACGCAGGACTATGCTGCGCTCCGCAGGGCAGCGATGATCAATCGAGTATTCAAAGGAGCCGTCAGAATTGTTCAAAGTGGATCATCTCCTCCAGGTTGCGAAGTTCCTTTTTGGCCGGTCTTGCGGCCGGATAGCCAAAAGGAAGAATCGTGACCGGAACAACATTTAGGGGGAGGCGGAAAAGTTTTCGAATCTCTCTGGCCAGGCCCGGGGCATCTTTCTGGTAAGCCGACATGTAAACGCAGCTCAGACCTTTGGCATGCGCCGCCAGCATGAAAATTGCCGCCGCGAGCGCGGCGTTCTCTACATCGCGATCGTGAGATCTTTGTTTTTCTACACAAACGACGAGCACATGTGCCTGCTCAAGAAAATCAGCGCGGTAGGCGGCCTTCTCGGCGGGACAGTACCGGTTCTTAATCTTCGCCAGGGTGCGTTTCAGGGCAGGACGCCTCACCACGATGAAATGCCAAGGCTGGCCATTCATTGAGGAAGGAGCTCGCCGCGCCAAATCGAGCAACTTCCTGACAACAGCCTCGGGCACACCCTTTTCCCGAAAGGCGCGTACTGATCTTCGTCCCCGAATTGACTGAGTGAGTTCCACGTTCGTACGATCAGTCCATGTCGGCGCCGGTTTCGGCTGCGGCTGAGCGCTTGGGCTTGCCGTCCGCATGAAGCCGGAGTATGAATGCGGGTGCTAGTGGGGAGTCGTAAGAGCTGCACATAAGTGGGCTGTATAGCAACCGGCCCAGGTCAATCCGCTGTAGATATAACAAAGGCAGTGAGTGAGAACCGCAGCCACTGCGAAGGCCAACCCGCTTTGCTTCCAGAAGAAACGGTCCATTATGTACCACCAGTACCATACTCAGCATGAATAAGGCATGTCCCAGTTACCCGACAACTGCGGCAAGCGGTAGAGTGAGCAAATCTGATTCCAGCCGCAAGTACTTCCAGTAACTGCATTTATGACTCGGTTCCGCACTTTGGACCGTGCAGGAAAATAGCACGCATGGGAAATGTTTTGCCCTGTCGCCCCACACAATCTGCCTTGTTAGGCCCGCCGGCTGCTTCTGCTTGGTTGCAACCGCCCCTTTACATGCCCCGCAAAGCCACTTCTGCTCTTCCCTGGCGAGGTAGCCGCCATCGCACGCCCCCAGACATCGTTCGCAGACGTGGGCACCCACAAATCCACGGGCAAGGCTCCCCAATTTTTTGGACCAATTGGACCAGGATTCAGTGTTTGGGGTCTTCGAAGTGGTTGGAAATGGTGGAGCTAGTCGGGATCGAACCGACGACCTCATCGTTGCGAACGATGCGCTCTCCCAGCTGAGCTATAGCCCCACTTCCGGAAATGCAATGGAAGGCCCGCGCTCCGGGCCAGAATAATTTTAGCAGATCGTCTCCACCTGGCTCGCATGTCGCGGCAAAATGAAAACGGCCGGACTCCCGGAAGGAAGCCGGCCGTGTGCGTTAGCAGTGGGTTACTTGACCTTCTTGCCGGTCAAGGAACTGATCAGGTTGGCGACATTGGGAGTGCCAATGCCGGTGGGATAGTCATAGCCGACTCCCGCCGGGAAGCCGGGGCCAAACCAGGCGTTGTCGCCGAAGGTTACGTCGTGAAAGTTCTTGCTGTAGGTGTTGCCAGCGGCGATGGCGTACAGCGAAGGACTGAGATAGCCGAGGGCGTGTCCCGCAGCCTGATTCGCTAGCGCCGTGATGGCTGCCCATTGGGGCGCCCCTTCGCTGGTGCCGCCGAAGAAGTAGAAGCCATTGCTATTGCCACCAAGGAAACCCAGATACACCAACACTCCGGTGTAGACGCTGGCGTTATAGCTGACATCCGAGGTGGATCGCATGCTGTTACCGGAGAGCGCCTGCTGGAAAGAAGGTGCAGGGAACAGCACGCTTGGCGCTCCGCCCGTCGCCCCGAAAAGTCCCTGGGTGCAGCCAAACGGGCACTGATTGGGATTGGAGTCGTTCCACACGTATTCGCTCTGGTAAGTTCCGGTGTCACTCATGAACAGGTCGGTGCCGCCCACGGAAACAACCAGGGGGTCGGAGGCGGGATAAGAGGCGTTGGTGAAAGAGAGATTGTTGTCAGCGCCGAAGTCCCCTGAGGACACGAACACGGACATTGAGGCTTGCTGGGCCGCCACAAAAATCTGGTGCGCCTGCTGGACCTGGGTATTGTTGCCGCCGCCGTTGATGGCGCCCTCGGGAGATCCCCAACTAAGCGAGATGACGTTGCCGAGGTGATTGTTCACGGCGTACCGCACGGCATTGTTCAGCACATTGCCGCCGTTATTGGCCGCAATCACCAGGTCAATGGTGGCCCCGGGCGCGATTGCATGCGCCCACTGCGTGTCAAGGCTGGTTTCCGCCGCCCAGGAGGTTTCGGAGTGGTTTTGCAGCGGGTTGTAGACCGGGTTTCCGCCGGGATAGATGATGTTGAGCTGAGGGTCGGGCAAGCCAAATTCCTGGTCGAAAGTGTGCAGATCGCTTTGCACGGTGGGGCTGCCATAAGCATCCACGATCACAATCGTTTGTCCGGTCCCACTCAGAGACGAAGGTACGTTGTAAGCGGAGCGAATCAGGGCCGGAGTGTAGCAGGCAAGTCCGGCTGCAGCTACGCACTGTGAGGGCGTGGGAAACGCCGCCGGGCTTGCCGGCTTAGCGAAAGCGAAGCGGTGTGGCGGGTTGGCATCGTAGTTGAAGCTTTGAGCGCACAGATTTGCGGCTGCAAAGCAGATAATCAGTGACGAAACGACACAGATTTGCCAAAGCAATGGCCGAATACGCACGTGATCTCCTCTTGGTCTTGGAATGAGCCTTACCGCGCTACGGGCTTAGGGGTTCTGGGCAGTCGAACGATGCCCAGGAGCAGGGTATGGCCGATGTGGTGGACCCACTGCGGTCGGGCTGGCTGGGGCGCCACCCTGTTCTATATACACTAGCGTGCCGTCCTGGTAAGTCAAGCCAAAACTTACAGCTACTTACCTTTTATAAAGTAATACACGAGACAAATAGCAAGAGCGTCTAGGCACTGTGTGGGCTGGAGCGACCACCCCAGCGTACGCATGTGTTACTGAGCGGGTGAACCGTTCCAAATGTAAAGAAAACGCTCGTCGGTCGCGGTGGGCACATCCTTACCGAGCTTTCGGGTTGCCCGGTTTAGCGCGGAACGAACGTTGACAATCGTATCGGGCAATTCAGCCAGGGGTATCTTCAACGCATTTCCTTCCTGCAGGCCGCCCAAGTCTTTCAATATGGCCGCGACGATAGCGTGATGTTTGCCCCTGCGCCCCGTTGGAATATTGGCTATCTTTGTTGTCTTGAATGACGCCTTTTCGATTCGCATGGTCTGGTACCCCGTAAGCAATCCTCCGCTAAACTATCACTAAACTATCACAAACGCAATACAGCGTTGCGCTAAAACGTACGGGGCAGGCGAACTAACTCCATCGCAATCTATTGATATCACTTTATTCAGACAAATATCGCTGCTAAAGAATTGCCCCGTATCGCGCTTTTAAGCATACCGTGGGGTTGTGGGGAGCTCGTGAAAAAGCTGAAGACACAATTCAAAGTGGTCGGACTCGAAGAGGTTTTCAAGACAGCCATCGAAGTGAACGGCGCTTTGATCGTTGAGAACAGCACCGACCCGGGACGGTCGAAGCCTCATTTGCAGTCGTACGGAAAGTCCCTGGAAAAGTCTGAAGCTTGCAACACCCGGAAACGCGAGTGACGGTGTCACGCCAAATTGTAGTCCTTTGCATTGATGACAATACGACGGCACTGAACATCCGCCAAATGCTCCTGCAAGCAAAGGGCTTTGTCGTACGCACTGCCACGGATGGTCTGAGCGGGCTTGAGATTACCGACAAGGAGCCCATTGACGCCGTCATTCTGGACTACAAGATGCCCGGAATGGATGGAGAAGAAGTTGCTAAACGCTTACGCGCGCGGCACCCCCATATCCCCATCTTGCTTCTGACAGGTTTTCACGGATTGATACCCGAGTCATTTTTTTCCATGGTGGATGGTTTCCTGCAAAAGGGAAGCCCAGCCGCGCTACTCCTCTCCGAAGTGGAACGACTCACGAGAGCAAGCAGTGACACAGAAGCCGAAGACCGAAGACGGGCGTAAGTGAGGAATTTGGGATGAAACATAACGGTAAGAACTCCCGTACCGCACTGTTGATTCGATGTACTGAAGAAGAAGCCAAGGCGATCCGTGAGGCGGCAAAACTTCAGCGTCGAACCCTCAGTGCTTTTGTGCTCCGTGCGGTAATGCGCCGGGTATCTGTTTCAGCAGCGCTTAGGAAGCGCTGTGCAATCCCGGCGGAACGATTCTCAGGCCCCACCCGTCCTGCTCCGGATAAGCTTCTCTATTCAAAAAGATCAGACGCCGGCATGAAATCAGGAGAGGTTACAAGTAACCACTCCAGCAGACGTTGCGGAAGCCGGTTGCGCAATCAAGCAAAAGAAATGAAAAAATAAGGCCCGCCACAAGGCGGGCCATTATCTTCCGATGTTGAGGAGCTAACGGTTGAGCACGTGGGCGGCGTTGCGCTCGGCCACGATGCGGCGCGCGTTATCGGCCAGCGTCTTGGCCTGGGGCAGCAACTCCAGCGCCTTCACCACCTCAGGATCGGCTTCCGCGCGCACCTGCAGGCCTTCCTCCTGCCCGAAAGCGTCAATGAAAATCTCCGCTTTGATGTTGGAGCGCACCCAGTCATTGTTCGCCAGCAGGTCAGCTTCGGTGTAGGCGATCTTCTGGTCGTCGAGGAAGCGGCGGAAGTCCTGCATCACCTGCTCATCCACCACGAAGCTCTTAGTGGGATGATGGCTGATGGTGTAGTGCTTGGCGAAATTGAAGAAGGCGTAGTGCTGCAGCATCCCATCCTGAAAGCCGTTGCCCTTGGGGGTGGCTATTTTCACGTCAGGAGTGATGCCGCCGCCGCCGTACACCGTGCGCCCGCTGTCGGTCAGCTTGACCTCGCGGTTGCCATTGGTGCTGTCGGCCTCACGCTCGTAATAGTAGTCGTAGAGCGAAACACCCGTGTAGTCGCGCTGAATGAGGCGGCCGCTGGGCGTGTAGTACTTGGCCGTGGTCAGGGCCAGGCCGGTGTTTTCGCCGAGCGGATATACCGTCTGTACCAGCCCCTTGCCGAAGGTGGTCTCGCCGGCTATTAGCCCGCGGTCATGATCCTGAATGGCGCCGGCCACAATTTCCGCCGCCGATGCGGTGCCGCGGTTCACCAGAACCACAATTGGATAATCCTTGCCGCCGTTGCCATGGGTGGCGCGATAAACCTTTTCCGGGCTGGAGCGGCCATGGTGGGAAACAATTACCTGTCCCTTCTGCAGGAACTGGTCGGCAACGCCCACACCCTCGCTGAGCAGGCCCCCGGGATTCTGGCGCAGGTCAAGGATCAAGCCTTTCAGGTCGCCCATCTCGTCCAGGGCCTCACGGACTTCATGGTCGGTGGTCTCCTGGAAGCCGGAGACATGCATGTAGCCGATGCCGGGACGAATCAGGAAGTGCAGATCCACGCTGTAGCGGGGAATCTCATCGCGCACGATGGAGAATTCCAGCGGCTTGTCGCTGCCCTCGCGCAGCACGGTGATGCGCACCGTGGTGCCCTTGGGGCCCTTGAGCATGTCCGCCACTTCCGCGGTGCTCATATTGTCGGTCGGCTTGCCGTCCACCGCGATAATCACATCACCGGGATGGATGCCGGCGCGGTAGGCGGGCGTGCCCACAAAGGGCGCAATCACGATCACTTTGTTATTGCGCGGGCCCACCGTCATGCCTACGCCGTAGTACTTGCCGCGCTGCTCTTCGCGGAGCAGGGAATAGGACTTGGGATCGAAGAAATTGGAGTGCGGATCCAGCACGTGCAGCATGCCGGGAATAGCGCCGTTGTAGATGGCCTTATCCGGGTTCACCGGCTCGGCATAGTTCTGCTCGACAATGTTGTACACCTCGGTGAAGGTGCGCAGGCTGTCGCGGATGTCGCCGTCGCCCCCGCTGGAGGAGGTGGCGGCGCCTACCTTCTCGCCAAAGAGAAGGCCTAGAAAACCGCAGCTGAGAATGACAAAAGCGATCAGGAAGAAAGAGCGACGAGCGCGACGGACCATCGTAAATCCTTGTTTAGGGTGAGGTGTTGGCATGACCAGCAGGTCACGAACTTAAGCGCAGTATACCATGCTGCTGGATGGCAAGCCCCTTACTTTCCTGGGGTTGCGCGGGTTATCAGCTGCGGTTCTGCGGCCTGATTTTTCGCGGCCTGAGTTTCAGCCTATTTCAGCCTATAAGATGGCCAGAGCTAAGGGAAGGTGCAGAAAGTAATGGACCTACGGGGTGGGCATATTTGCCAATTCGGGAAGATTCGGCTTTACAAATCTTCTAGCGCACCACTCCTTCCAGCGGGGAACTGGCGGTCGCGTAAAGCTTTTTAGGCATGCGGCCAGCCAGATAGGAGGCCCGCCCCCCGAGGATGGCATGTTTCATGGCTTCGGCCATCAGCACCGGGTCCTGGGCGCCGGCAATGCCGGTATTCATAAGCACCGCATCCGCTCCCAATTCCATGGCGATGGTGGCATCCGAGGCGGTCCCCACGCCCGCATCCACGATCAGGGGCACCTCCGTGATGACCTCGCGCAGGATCTTGATGTTGGCCTGGTTCTGAATGCCCAGGCCGCTGCCGATCGGCGCGCCCAGCGGCATCACCGCGCTCGCACCCGCGTCCAGCAGGCGCTTGGCAAACACCACGTCATCTGAGGTGTAGGGCAAAACCGTAAAGCCCTCCTTCACTAGCACCCGGGTGGCTTCGAGCGTGGCCTGAATATCGGGATAAAGAGTGCGCTCGTCGCCGATGACTTCGAGCTTGATCCAGTCGGAAAGGCCGACTTCACGCCCCAGGCGGGCGGTGCGGATGGCATCGTCCGCGGTGTAGCACCCGGCAGTGTTGGGCAGCAGGAAGTATTTGCCGGGATCAATGTAGTCGAGCAGCGATTCCTTGCTGCGGTCGAGGTTCACGCGGCGCACCGCCACGGTGACCATCTCCGCGCCGCTGGCTTCGATGGCGCGCGCGGTTTCGGCGAACGTTTTGTACTTGCCCGTGCCCACAATCAGGCGGGAGCGGAATTGACGGCCGGCGATGACCAGGGAGTCCATGCCGCTATTGTAATGAACCCGAGCGGCTGCGCGCAGCCCCGCCTTGGGAGGCGGGCTGCGGAGTGGGTCCCGCCGCCCTCCCCGCGCGAGGGTAACCCTCTCATAGGTTATTTCTTCTGGTGAGCGACGATCTCGTCCTTGATCTTCTCGTACTCTGAGCGGGAAACAATCTTCCGCTTCAGCAAATCGCTCTTGGCGCGATACGGGCGGCCCTCGACGATTTTGGCGGATGTGGCCGGCCCGATTCCGGGCAAAGCTTCCAGTTCCTGCGCGCTGGCCGTGTTGATATCAAGCTTCGCGCCCGATGATTCTTTGCTGCTGGAATGCGTGCGGGTGGTTTTGGTTGTGGTTGTGGTGCTCTGGGTCGAGTCACTCTGAGGAGTAGCCGCCAATCCCAGAGCTGCCGCTACGAGTAATACCAGAATAGCCGCCGCTAGCCTTTTCATATCTTAGCCTCCAAAAGGAATAGTGAGA
>DATEGM010000117.1:0-5192 GCA_035280085.1 Terriglobales bacterium | reverse complement strand
CGAATTCAGGGAACAAATTACAATAATTGGAAGTTGGCTTCGGATTATGGGATTTACCACTCTATTTGTGTAACTGATGATTCTACAGTACTTGCAAGCACAACGACTACTCACATCCGGTTGCTCCGGCTTGTTTTGTTGGGCCCCTTGCCAGAGGCGCACGTTTGCCATGCGGTTGTGAGAATGCGTAGGTTAGGCCTGGAAATCTGTGATTTGGACCCAGACGGGCTACAGGGTGCCGTGCCTCCGGCACTCGGGTTTGTTTTGCAAAGCCCACCCAGGACTGCCGAGTGTGTGTGAGAACGTTCTTTCGCCCCGCTGGGGCTATGAACTTGCTCCACTTTGTACCCCGGGCTAACGTCCGGGGCTACATTCTGGTGCCGCTCCGCGGCTCAAGAATGACGGTATTGTTCCACTGCGGTTTAGATTTCTGGGTTCTCACACAGACTCTGCCGTCCTGGGCTTTATTATTGCGTCCCTGATTGCGTCCCTGCGGGACTGCGGAATTTGTGAGCTCAATGTTCAGCTAGGATAGCCATTGCGCCCGAAAACGGCTGAGCGGGCGAGTAAGTGTTCGGCGTGCATGGTTTAGCGGGGGATTCCGAACGAATAGGGGCGGGGGACAAAAAATTGGGGACTGATCTGAATTTGGACGAACTGAAGCGGCGGTTGCGCGAGGGTGACTACCTCGAAATTTCGACTGGGGGAGGAGCGTACGAGGTCTGGGCTGAGCCCCTGGGCAATCCGCCGTCGGTGTACTACGAAGGCGAGCAGCATGCGCTGGAACAGCTCGATTCTATTGCCGAAAAAATCTTTCAGGCGATGCACGCGGGAGAGATCAGCTGCCGGTGGGTGGAAGATGACTGACAAATTGTGTAACCGGGAATTGTCTCCATTTCTGTAACTTCAAGTTGACGTCGCGCGGGCTCCCGCATGCTGCCAGGCTGGGGACGAGTGAATTGGTCACTTCTCCGAGTCGCGGATCAGCACGACGTCGGATTCCCGGTGGCCGCGGATGATGGCGAGCTGCTTGCCATCATAAGAGTAGTCGAAGTCGCGGATAAATTCCGACTTGAAGTCGGTGAGCTGCTTTCCGGGAGAACCATCCAGATGTTGCAGCCACAGATTGTCGGTCTGCCCTTCACGAACGGGATAAATGATGCCTGTGCCGTCGCGCTGGAACAGGATGGGACCGTCGCCAAGCACATCGGCATACTCCACGCGGGGACGCTCGAAATCCAGAAACCGGATTGGTTTGCTGAAATCGATCGCGAACAGCCCCAGCTTCTCCCTGGTGTCGCCCGGGCGATTGGTGACCATCGCCGCCAGCTTTCCGTCCGGCGAAATGGTGATTCGGCCAAAATTAGCGTAGTCAGGAAACTGTTGCGAAGCGCCGCCGTCAATGGAAACTTTCTCGAGCTTTGAATCCGCGTCCGCGTAAAGCACAGTTTTGGAGTCGGCAGAGCACACCGGCATGAAGTCGAATTTGCCCTGGGTGAGTTCTTTCACGTTGCCGCCATCCGCATCAGCGCGAAACACATGGAACAGGTTTTTGCTTTCGGGAACGGCGGCGAACACCAGGTGTCCATCGGGGCAGGAACGGGCAAAACCAGCGAAACGAAATTGGGGAAATAGCTGGGTTTTTGTCCCGGACACGGGATTGGCCAGGACAACGCCAGTTCTGAGAACCGACCTCAGCAGTTGACCATCCCGCATCCATCCCACTTCGTAGGTGGGAAATCCCTCGGTCGGGAGCTCCCGCGCCTGGGAGCTGCTCGCGTCGTCGGGCATGACATAGGTACGGTTGTGGATCTGCCTCTCCACTGCCGCCATGGTGTGGCCGTTGGCGGCCAGGCTCAGGTCAATATAGGCATTGGTGTCGCGGGTCAGGGGAGACACTTGGCCGGAAGGATAAGAAATGTAGACGATTTGATTCTGGCCAAAGGCCGGCTGAGCCAGCGCCAGAAGGCCGCTGCCATCCGGCAGCCAGGTCGGCCGCGAGAAGAACAGGTCTTTCGAGATGAGGAACGGATCGCGCTTGCCGGTTTGCGCGTCAATGGCGTCCAAGCCGCCGAGCGCATCTCCCGGCTGCGAGAGTGGCATGACGATAATCTTGCCGTTGGGCGACCAGGCCACATCGAATTGCGCTTCATTCAGGGGACCTGTGGCGATGGTTTTTTGCTCACTGCCTGCCAGGGAGCGGATGATCAGGCGGTACTCACCCGGTTTGGGATTGTTGCCGAGAAGGTAGGCGAATCTCTCGCCATCCGGGGAGAAGCTGATATTGGAATCAATGTCGGTCACCAGTTTCTCCGGCGTGCCGCCCAGCACTGGAGCGCGGTAAAGGTACTTCAAAGAACGGCTGCCCGCTTCTAAACGGAGGAAATAGAGGTAATTCCCATCGGGCGAGAAGCGCAGTCCCTGATACTCCACCGGCGCCGGCCCTACCACCTGGGTATTGCTGTTGCTAGGGATGTTCTGCAGCCACAGGCTCTGCTGGCCGCCGTCATCAATCACGTGGAGCAGGTATTTCCCATCGGGCGAGATGGCAACCAGCGTGGCCTTGCCGGTCATGGTGGCCTGGTTCACGGTAAAGTTCTGAAACGGCACCGGCCGGTTGCGTGACAGCCAGGCATAGATGCCATAGCCGGCTGCCGCGACCAGCAGAAGGGTGACAATGCTGCCGATGCCGAGTCCCAATTTGTGCTGCCTGGCGGCGACCACCACGGAACTGCCGGAGCTGTGTGCCGGCTGGCCGGGAGCGGCCTCCAGGACTGCGGCGCCCGCTACGGCCGCCGGCATGTGACGACTGGAATCGGAATCGCGCTTCAGGCGCTGCAAGTCGGCCCGCATGTCGGAGGCGGTCTGGTAGCGCAGTCGGGCATCCTTCTCGAGCGCCTTGATAATGAGCTCTTCCAGTTTTGGGGGAACATCCGGATTCAGCCGCACTGGCGTGGTCGGCGCCTTGTGCAGAATGGAATCGAAGACCGCCGCGCTGGTATCGCCGCGGAACGGCACCGTGCCGGTCACCATCTCGTAGAGCACAGCGCCGAACGAAAACAAGTCGGTGCGATGGTCAAGATCTTTGCCCAGGGCCTGTTCCGGAGACATGTAGGCCACGGTTCCAACTGCCGTCCCTGGGCTGGTCAGGTGCTCCTCCCGGATGGCCACTGCCGCCGTAGCCTCGCCTCCCGCCCCCGAAACCGCCGCCGGTTGCTGGTTTGCGCTTAGCTTGGCAAGGCCAAAATCAAGCACCTTGGCGTGTCCCCGCGCAGTCACAAAAATATTGGCCGGCTTGATATCGCGGTGAACGATGCCCTGGGCGTGAGCCGCGTCCAGCGCGTCGGCAATCTGGATGCCCAGCTCCAGCACCCGCTCCACATCCATTGCCTTCCCTGTGATCAGGTGCTTGAGCGTGCTTCCCTCCAGGTACTCCATGACGATGAACGGCTGCTGCCCATCGGAGCCAATTTCGTGAATCGTGCAGATGTTCGGGTGGTTAAGAGCCGAGGCCGCGTACGCCTCGCGCCGAAACCGCTCCAGCATCGAGGGGTCGTTAGCCACATTCTCAGGCAGGAATTTCAGCGCCACATGGCGAGGCAGGTTCAGGTCCTCGGCTTCAAACACGACTCCCATGCCGCCGCCGCCGATGCGCCGCAGTACTTTGTAATGCGAAATGGTCTGGCCGATCACCGCGCGCGAAAGTGAGCCCGAGTCGAGCGCCATACTATGTTGCTCAGCCGTCGTGAGTCAAACATCGGAATCTAATGTGGTTGCAAGTGGGTTATGGGCAAGCCGGATGTTGAGATTCGCTCACCGAACGGCGCCCGGGCCGACCGGGCTGTCAGGCGGGAACGGACATTCCACCCTGTCCGTCAGAGCGGATTCGAGCTAGTACATCGAAATAGAGAACCCAATGCCAGGCGAGCCCCGCGGAATTACAACTACCAGATTACAAATCCCGTCCCGTACAATTACGCAATTACCCGATTTACACAATTCCCTATGACTTTCGAAGATATCGCCGACCTTGAGCGCCGCTACCTGATTCCGGTTTACAACCGTTACCCGCTGGCCATTGCCCGCGGCAAGGGCGTGTTTGTTTATGATCTCGAGGGCAAGCGCTACCTGGACTTCATCACCGGCATCGGGGTGAACGCTCTGGGGCACGCGCACCCGCGCATTGTGAAGGTCATCCGCGAGCAAGCGGCCCGCGCCATCCACATTTCCAACCTCTACTACAACGAATATCAGGGCGCGCTGGCCAAGAAGCTGTGCGAACTTTCCGGGCTGCAGCGGGTATTTTTCTCTAACAGCGGCACGGAAGCCATAGAAGGGGCGCTCAAGGTGGCGCGCGCCGCCGGCCACCAGCGCGGCGGCGAAACCAGGAGCAGGGTAGTGGCGGTGGAGGGCTCCTTCCACGGGCGCACTTTTGGAGCGCTCTCGGTCACCGGGCAGCAGAAATACCGCGACCTGTTCCAGCCGCTGCTGGCGGGAGTCACCTTTGTTCCTCTGAACGACGTAGCCGCGCTGCGCCAGGCCGTGGACGACTCGACATGCGCCCTGGTGCTGGAGCCCATTCAGGGCGAAGGCGGCATTCGGGAATGTTCGCCCGAATTTCTGACTGAAGCGCGGGCAGCCTGCGACCGCCATCGCGCGGTGCTCATTTTCGACGAAATTCAGTGCGGCCTGGGCCGGACCGGCAAGATGTTTGCTTTTCAAGACGGCGGTGTGACGCCCGACATAGTGGTGGTGGCCAAGCCCATCGCCGGCGGCATTCCGCTGGGCGCATTCATCGCCCGCGAAGAGCTGGCCACGGTTTTGCCCTCGGGCCAGCACGGCACCACTTTTGGCGGCGGGCCACTGGCCTGCCGCGTGGCATTGGAATATTTTTCCATTCTAGAAGAGGAACAGCTGCTGCAGAACGCCGCGGGCGTGGGCGCGTACTTTAATGAGCAGCTCAAGTCGGTGGCGGAGAAGTCCTCGCTGGTGCGGCAGGTACGCGGCCGCGGCCTGATGCAGGCCATGGAACTGACCATTCCGGCGCGTCCGCTGGTGGAGCAGGCATTGAGCGAAGGCGTGCTTTTCAACAGCACCCATGAAACCGTGCTGCGCTTCCTGCCTTCATTCCTCATCCAGGAGAAGCACGTGGACAAAGGCATTCGCGTCGTGCGCAAGCTGCTGCGGGAAGC
>DATEGM010000116.1:0-5652 GCA_035280085.1 Terriglobales bacterium | reverse complement strand
CACAAAAACATTCAGCTGAAGCTGGTTCCGGTCCAGAGCCAATAGCCCCCGAAAAGCCGCTGAAAACTCCCAACACCCGCCTGAACCAGTCAAGAACATAGCATTGCCTCCCGCAATGCCGTAGAGTGCCGGATGAGCCCTACGGAAGGGGTAGAAAGTTTGAGCGAGCCCTCCATCACCACTCAGGCGCCTTTGCCGGAGGAGCGCAGCATGGCCACTCTGGCTCATATTCTGCAAGTGGTCGGCTGGTGGATTGCTCCTTTGGTCATTTTCCTGCTGAAACGCGAGTCCCGCTTTGTGTCATTCCATGCTCTCCAGGCCCTGCTGCTGCAGATCGCATACATGTTCCTGATGTTCATGTTCATGGGGTTGTGGTTTGTGTTTTTCTTTCTGACCGTAGCGCAGCATCCCGCCGCGCAGGGCACGCCGCCGCCCGCCCTGTTCGTACTGTTCCCACTGGTGTGGCTTGGTTTTATGGCGGCTTGGACGTTGATGCTGGTAATTGCGATTGTTTATGCGATTAAATCCGGGCGGGGGGAGTGGGCGGAGTATCCGCTGCTCGGCCGCTTGTCGCGGAAGATTCTGAAAATCGGGCCGGGTGGAAGCGCTGCAACCGCGTAAGCCACAATGCATGGCTATTCCGTCTCGGTAGTCTGCCCGCCGTCAAATCCCCATCAGTTTGTTCAGGTCCGCAGTTACCACGCTTCGTTCCAGGAAGCTGAACTCGCCCTTCTCCTGCACCTCGCGCGCGGCATCCAGGAAGCCGCTCATCGCCGCGCGATAAAGTGAGGTGGCCAGGCTGATGCGCCGTACCCCGGCAGCGGCAAGCTCGCTTACCGCGAACGATTTGCCCTTAATCCCGACCATAAAGTTGAACGGCTGTTTCAGCGCCGAGCACACGGCTCGCACCGCCGCAAGATCGGGCAGGCCGGGAGCGAACAGCACATCGGCGCCTGCCTTTTCGAAGGCCTGCAAGCGGCTGACGGTGTCTTCGAGCCTGGGAGCGGCATAGAGGAAATTGTGCGCCCGCGCCGTCAGCATAAAGGGAAATGGCAGGGCGCGTGCCGCCTCTGCGGCGGCTGCAATCCGTTCCACAGCCAGGGGCGTGTCGTAGAGAGGGCGGTCGGGATGGCCGGTCGCGTCTTCGATGGTGCAGCCCACGAGCCCCACCTGGGCCGCCAACCGAATGGTCTCCGCGACCACCTCGGGCTCATCGCCGAACCCTTTGCCCAGATCGGCAGAAACTGGCAAATCCGTCGCCCCTACAATCAGCCGCGCGTGCGCCAGCGACTCCTCTCTTGTCAGAGCATGATCTGGGCGCCCAAGCGCCGCGGCGGAAGCAGCACTGGAGGTGGCCAATGCCTGGAATCCGAGGCCGGCGAGAATGCGGGCCGAACCTACGTCCCACGGATTGGGAATGACGAAGACGCCGGGCCCTTCGTGTAGCTTGCGAAAATGGAGTGCCTTTTCCTTTTGGGTGAGGCTCACAGGAATATCCTCTCCGATAGATTTCTACAACGCACCACCTCATCAGCCTACTGGCGAATATTGGAAGCTATCTAGATCCCATAAATCAGTTTGAAAGGGCGCGGCTTCAGCCGCGCCGCCTAGAACCGCACGAATATCGGGCTTTAGCCCCTGAGGACCGTTGGCCTGAACCCGCAAGGATTATTGAGACCGCTTCTAGCCGTTGGACGAAATCAGGCAGGATCAGGTTGCGAATTTTGCAGGCCGCCGCGCGAGTGGCGGCGCCCGCGCAGCAGGAATCCTTTCCCGCCGGGATTTCATTGACTTGCCCTCGCAACCCCGCCTAACATAACGCCGCGCCATGATTGATCAGACCATCTCCCATTACCGTATCCTGCAAAAGCTCGGCGGCGGGGGGATGGGCGTGGTCTATGAGGCCCAGGACCTCACCCTGGGGCGGCGCGTTGCTCTGAAGTTCCTGCCGGATCAACTGGCCAGCGATCCCCAGGCTCTGGAGAGATTTCAGCGCGAGGCCCGTGCCGCCTCGGCGCTCAACCATCCCAACATCTGCACCATCCACGAAATCGGCTGCCAGGACGGCCGTCACTTCATGGTTATGGAGCTGCTGGAAGGCAGCACGCTCAAAGCTATGATCACCGGCCATGCGCTGGAACTGGAGCCGATGCTGGAACTGGCCATCGAGATCAGCGATGCGCTGGAGGCGGCGCACGCGGAAGGCATCATCCACCGCGATATCAAGCCGGCCAACATCTTTGTTACCCGGCGAGGCCACGCGAAGGTTCTGGATTTCGGCCTGGCCAAGGTCGGCACGCAGCGCAAGACCGCAGCCGACGCCGTGGGGGTTAACGTCACCGCCGCTACGGCTGTGCAGGAGGAGTACCTCACCAGCCCAGGCACAGCGGTCGGCACCGTGGCCTACATGTCGCCCGAGCAGGTGCGCGGCAAGGAACTGGATGCCCGCACTGACCTGTTTTCCCTGGGCGCGGTGCTGTATGAGATGGCGACGGGCGCGGTGCCCTTCCGGGGCGACACGTCAGGCGTGATTTTCGACGGCATTCTGAACCGCGAACCCACCCCGGCAGTGCGCCTGAACCCGGATCTTCCGCCGGAACTGGAGCGCATCATCACGCGCTCTCTGGAGAAGGATCGCGATCTGCGCTATCAAACGGCGGGCGAGATACGCGCCGAGCTGAAACGTCTGAAGCGCGATACCAGTTCCGGCCGGGTGCGCGTGGCTCCGGCAGCTCAAGCGGGAACCGATTTGGCGGCGCCGCCCTCCTCGGCTGCCGTTCCCGTGACCCGCCCGAGGCGCAAGCTGGGGCTGGTGATCGCGGCGGCGCTGGTGGTGCTCGCCGTCGCGGCTGGGGCCGCCTACAAATTGGCCACCCGTCCCCGCGGCTTCAATCTGCAAAACATGAAGATCGCGCAGGTCACCGACAGCGGCAAGGCGAGCAGAGTCGCCATTTCCGGCGACGGGCGCTACGTGGTCTACGTGCTGCGCGAAGGGGAGAAGCAGAGCCTGTGGGTGCGCCAGGTGGCCACCGGCAGCGACGTGCAAGTACTGGCTCCGGATGTAGTTCAGTATCAGGGACTGGCGCTCTCGCCGGACGGCAATTATGTCTACATGTCGCGTTCCGATAAGACCACGGTCAATTTCAATTACCTCTACGTCATGCCGGTGCTGGGAGGCACCCCTAAGCAAATCCTGCGCGACGTGGATACGGCGCCCGCCTGGTCGCCGGATGGCAAAAAGTTCGCCTTCTTGCGCGGCGATCCCAGCCATTCGCAAATGTTTGTATTAACCGCCAACAGCGATGGCAGCGGCGAATCGGTTGTGGCCAAACGGCCAGCGTTAATAAATTTTCCCGCGCCACTCTCCTGGTCGCCCGATGGCAAATGGCTCGCCCTGTCGCTTCAACTGCTGGATAAAGGGGGAGCATCGCGATTTGCGGTTGAGCTGATTTCGCCCGTTAACGGTGAGGTTCGCGACCTTTACGTGACAGAGCTGCCGCTGTTGGGGGTGCGCTGGCTGCCCGACGGAAGCGGAGTGCTGGTCAATCGGCTGGACCCAGCCTCCTCCAAGCAACAGATCTACTTCGTCTCCTATCCCGATGGAAAACTCTCGCGCTTCACCAATGATCTGACCTCCTACGACGGGTTTTCGCTTGACCTGACGCAGGATGGGCGCAGCCTGGCCGCCGTGCAAACTACGGCGCAATCGCACCTGTGGCTTGTGCCCGAGGCGGGTGGCGAGAGCGCTAAACAAGTGACGTCGGGCGACGTGGAACTCACCAACGCCGTGACCTGGGGCGACAACACGCACCTGCTAGGCACCACCAGCCGGGGCACGCTGGTCAGCATCGGCACAGACGGCCGGGTCAACACGCTGATCAGCGGCGGCGCGCCGGTTCTAATTGTTCGCGGCTGCCACGATCGGAACCAGGTTCTGCTCGACCGCTTCGAAGCCGGCACCGACCGCGTATACCGCTCCGATCCCGATGGCAGCAACTTGCAGGCGGTCGGTCCCGGATTTTTGCAGGGCTGCTCGCCGGACGGATCCTGGTATTTGTACGTGGATGCTTCCGACAAACTGTTTCGCGCACCGCTGTCTGGCGGGACCGGGCGCGCTCTAACCGAGGCTGGCGCCGCGGCGGGAACCGACATTTCGGCTGACGGCAAACTCATCCTCTATCGTTACCAGGAACTCGTCGAGGGGGTGTTCGGGCTATTCGCCGGGGTAATACGAAGTGACGACGGTGTGCGGACAAACTCCTTCCGGCTGCCCATCGGCACAGGCGGCTTGCGCTGGTCGCCTGATGGAAAATCATTCCAGTACGGACTCACCCGCGACGGGGCGGGAAACCTCTGGGAACAGCCCATCGCCGGAGGTCCGGCCCGCCAGATAACCCATTTCCCGCCGGGAGAAGACATCGGCGGCTTTGAGTGGTCGAAGGACGGAAAGCAACTGGCCGTGGTTCGCGGCCACGTAAATAGCAACGTCATCGTTATTAGCGACTTTCGCTAGGCCGTCCGGCCTCCCGATTTCATTGACTTGCCTGCGTCCCGCGCCTAACATAACGCCGCGCCATGATTGGTCAAACCATCTCCCACTACCGCATTCTGGAAAAGCTGGGCGGGGGCGGCATGGGTGTCGTCTTCAAGGCTGAGGACACCCGCCTGCACCGCCTGGTGGCGCTCAAGTTCTTGCCCGACGAGGTGGCGCGCGACCCCCAGGCGCTCAGCCGCTTTCAGCGCGAGGCGCAGGCTGCTTCCGCACTCAACCATCCCAACATCTGCACTATCTACGACATTGGCGAGGAGGGCGGCAAAGCCTTCATCGCCATGGAATACCTGGAAGGCGCCACGCTGAAGCATCAGATTGGCATCCGGCCGATGGAGATGGAGACCCTGCTCTCGCTGGCCATCGAGATTGCCGATGCCCTGGATGCCGCCCATGCCAAGGGAATCATTCACCGTGACATCAAGCCGGCCAACATCTTCGTGACCGACCGCGGGCACGCGAAAATTCTCGATTTCGGCCTGGCAAAAATGGAATACGCCGGCCGCGCAGCGCAGTCCGGAGCGACCTCCGCCCCTACCGTGGTCAGCGAAGAACACCTGACCAGCCCGGGCTCGGCGCTGGGCACGGTGGCTTACATGTCCCCGGAGCAGGCCAAGGGCAAGGAGTTGGACCGGCGCACCGACCTGTTCTCCTTCGGTGCCGTGCTTTACGAAATGGCCACCGGAAGGGTGGCGTTCCGCGGCGAAACCTCGGCGGTCATCTTTCAGGCGATTCTTGACCGCGCGCCCACCGCGCCCATTCGCCTCAACCCGGACATTCCGCCCAAGCTGGAAGAGATCATCAGCAAGGCGCTGGATAAAGACCGGGAGTTGCGTTACCAGAACGCAGCGGACATGCGCGCCGACCTGAAGCGAGTGCGCCGCGAGTTGGAATCGGGCAGACGGCCGGTTCTGGAAATTGGCGAGGAGGCCCCGCCAGGCGGAGCGGGCAGCGGCCCGGTTAGTGCCCACGCATCGGGAGCAAGCCCCGCGGCGGCTAGTGGAGCGGCCGCAGTGGCTGTAGCCAGCAGCAGCCGGGTGGCAGCCGCATCTTCCGGCAGCACGCCGGCAGCCAGCCCCGCTTCCTCTTCCACTGTCTTGCCG
>DATEGM010000115.1:0-3336 GCA_035280085.1 Terriglobales bacterium | reverse complement strand
ATGTGAAGCACAATCGGGGTTCCCGCGGAGAAACAAGCCTTTCGGGCCGGGACTTACCGTTTGCGGATGCAAAAGATACTACATTGCCTGGCCAACGGCAATGCACTTTGATTCCCGAATTGGGCCGAGCACACGCCCGGGCCTCTATCCGCCGATAGCGCTCGCAGTCTCGGAAAAGACGTTGTTCGCCTGGCTGCCGATCAAGCGAATCGTGCCCACCACAATCACCAGAATCACCGCCAGCATGACGGCATACTCGGCGATGTCCTGTCCGGAATCATCCATCCAGAGCGTTTTCAACAGATCCATTTCGTTTCTCCTTAACCTGGGGGGAACAATGAATTTACGGAGCGGAGATAGTCCAAGTCAAGGCTGCAATTGCGCTTCCAAGGCTTCCTTCCATGCCCTGTGAATTACTTTACAAATCTGTGGATGGCTTTTGCGCCTGGGCTGATTTGCAACATTATTAGTGCACTTTTAGAACGTCCTTAAAAGACATTTAGAATTCACTCCCATTTACATTCCAAACCTACTCACTCCAAGGCCACGGCTACGTCCTTCCACCCAAACAGCCACGAGGACGCCACCCACAAAGCCGCCGTCTCAGCCAGCGCCAGGACAATCAGCCAGGCCGTCAGGGCCGTCGTCCGCTCCGAAAGATTCAGGAAACCCTGGAGAATGGCATAAACCGGGATAATTGCCGCCCAGGCGCTGTTCCACACCGCGGCTACCAGGAAGGGCGCTCCCACGATCGCCACCGTTATCCCCGTGGCCAGCAGCGGGTGCAGGAATATGGAGAAAAATAGCGCCACACAAGCCGTGAGCAGCGAAGCCGCCAGCAAGCCCAGGAGCAGGAACCAGAAGCGTGCTGCCGGAACTCCCGCCTGCGGCAGTGTCCAGGTCCCTGCTACGCCCAGTGCCAGGCAAAGCATCACGATAGCCAGCACAATGCCCAACAGCAACCCCGCGATGTATTGCCGCCGCGAGATGCCCTTGGAGAGCACGGCCAGGATCCGCCTTGTTCGCAGTTCGTTGCGTATGGCCGAAGCTCCAAAAAATAAGCTGAAAACCAGGATATAAACGGCGACTTGCTGGAACAGCATGAACACGTCATCCGGTGTGCGCCGAAGTTCGGAAAAACCGGCCACGGCCGAAAGCAATGCCACCCATCCCAGCAGGATCACAATGGGCCAGCGCTGCTCGCGCAGGAAATTGCCGGCGATGAGCCACACCGGTTTCACTGGCCGCTGTCTCCTTGCTCCTGCGTAACCTCCAAAAAAATCTGTTCCAGCGAACGCTTTACCGGGTTCACGCTCACCACTTCCCCACCCAGGTTCCAGATGCGCGCCAGCGTTTCCTTTTGGCTGGCGGTGGCGATGGTGAAGCTCACCACGCTGTCGTTGGACACGGCGCCCGGAAACGCCTTCGCATCAATGCCGCGGGCCACCACCTGCAGTTGCTCGCGCGAGTGCAGCAGCTCCGCCGTTCTCCCCAGGCGGGCCAGCCGCCCCCGGTGCATCACCCCTACGCGGTCGCACACGAGTTCTACTTCGGAAAGCAGGTGGGAGCTCAGAAATACCGTCTTGCCCTCCGCCTTCAGCCGCAACAGCAGCTCGCGGATGATGACGCGGGCAAGTGGGTCAAGCGCCGAAGTCGGCTCGTCCAGGATCAGCAGCTCCGGATCATTCACCAGTGCCTGCGCCAGGCCAATGCGCTGCAGCATGCCGCGGGAAAAAGAGCCCACGTTGCGCTGGCTGCTGGCGCCCAGATTCAGCAGGTCCAGCACCTCCTTGGCCCGTTTTGCCAGGCGCCCGCCTCCCATGCCGTTCAGCCCGCCATAGAATTTCACCAGCTTCGTCGCCGGACGGTGATACAACGCAACGTTTTCCGCGAGGAAACCAACGCGGCGGCGGGTGCGCGCGTCTCCAAACGGCCGCCCCAGCATCTGGCCACGGCCGCTGTCTGCCCGCATGAAACCGAGCGCCAGATGAATGGCGGTTGTCTTCCCCGCCCCGTTCGGCCCCAGGAAACCGAAAATCTCTCCCGCCTCCACCTGCAGCGAGAAATTGTCCAGCGCCGGTACCGGGCGGCGCGTGAACCAGCCTCCATATTGTTTGCTGATTTCCTCGAATTGCAGGACCGGCGTCATCCGACAGCTATTGTAGCCGTCGAAGCAGTGTGCGTAACCCGCCGGCAGATCCCCTGGTCGTGACTTCCCGCCGGTGAAAAAAAAAGAGACCTCGGATTTTACTCACTTCTCATTGCGCACCGTGAACGAGTAATTGCCTGTGGCGGTCCGATTGGAGCGAATCCGGATCACATAGGTCCCGGCCTTGGCCAGTACTTGGCGTCCTATGTCGCGGCAATTCTGTTCATAGGCCTGCAGACTGCCATCGGGCCGCAGCAGATGCCATTCCAGATCAGGAACGCAGCTCCCATGCGCCTGCAGGTACAGAATCTGCCCTGCGCGCGCGGTGAAGGTGTAGTCCTGCCATTCCCCAACGTGCCCAATCGCGCTGCTCACCGTGCTTCCCAGAGTGAGCGGCCGCGGCGATGGCGTGGGGACCGGTATCGTGGTGAACGAGTAATTGCCCGTGGCCATTCGATTGGAGCGAATCCGGATCACATAGCTGCCGGCCTTGGCCAGCACCTGCCGCCCGATGTCGCGGCAATTCTGTTCATAGGCCTGCGGGCTGCCATCGGGTCGCAAAAGGTGCCACTCCAGATCGGGAACACAGTTCCCGTGCGCCTGCAGGTACACCGTCTGCCCTGTGTGCGCGGTGAAGGTGTAGTCCTGCCACTCCCCCCCGTGTGCAATCGAGCCGTTCACCGTCGTGCCCAGAGTAAGCGGCTGCGGAGTAGTTGCAACCACAGGCAGTACGCTAAAGGAGTAAGCGCCACTCGCATTAGAGCCAGGATGGGAACCTACCTCAACCACATAGCGGCCTCCCTTGGCCAGCACCTGGCGTCCCAGGTCGTTGCAATGCTGGTCGTACCCTTGGAGACTCCCATCGGGCCGCAGCAGGCTCCATTCCAGATCTTTAATGCAAGGTCCGTGCGCCTGCAGGTACACGATCTGCCCCGCGCTGACATTGAATCCATAGCTGTCCCGCTGCTTCGCCGAGCGAATCACGCCCGATTCACTCTGTCCCAGCTTGAGTTCGTTCACCGCCGTACGCGTCTGCTGGGACGGAAGTGTGGGCGCAAATGCCGCAGCTACTAGGGCTGCGCCGGTGGCCCCCGCCGCGGGGCCGGCCGCAAACGCGGGCATGCCGGTGATTCCCACGTCCAGGATGCAGTCATCCAGCGTCGGTTGCGCTTGGATACCTACGGCCC
>DATEGM010000114.1:0-3124 GCA_035280085.1 Terriglobales bacterium | reverse complement strand
CGGTTTGCTACCATCTTGCTTCCGATGAAATCCACTGCCCGAGCCAAATCCACCGGCGAAAATGTGGTGCGCATCGAGGCTGAGGCACTTCTTGCCCTGGCCGACCGTCTGGCCGGGCCCATGGCTCAGGCCTTCCATGGCGCCGTGGAATTGCTCTTCGGCTGCGCCGGGCGCGTGGTGGTCACAGGCTTGGGCAAGAGCGGCCTGGTGGCGCGCAAGGTCGCCGCCACTCTTAATTCCACTGGCACGCCCGCACTCTTCCTGCATCCCGCGGAGGCGCTGCACGGCGATCTGGGCATGCTGGTGCGTGGCGACGCGGTGATTGCGCTTTCCGCCAGCGGCGAGACGGAAGAGATTCTGCAGCTGCTGGCGACCATGAAGCGGCTGCAGATCCCGCTGGTCAGCGTGACCTGCGACCGGCTCTATCCTTGTGGCGCGGGCGCCCTCGCCCGCGAGAACTCCAAGATTTCCACTTTGGCTTCCGCTGCGGACGTCGCTTTGGACTGTTCGGTAGACAAAGAGGCTTGCTCCCTGGGCCTGGCGCCCACCGCCTCCACCACCACCATGCTGGCCCTGGGTGATGCCCTGGCCATGGCTCTGGCCGAGCGCCGCGGCTTTAAGGAGGAGGATTTCGCCAACCTTCATCCCGGCGGCAAGCTGGGCAAGCGCCTGGCGCGAGTGGAGAACCTGATGCACACCGGCGATGCTGTGCCCCGAGTGGCGCCGGCCACGAGAATGCCCGACGTCATCTACGAGATGTCACGCAAGAAACTGGGCGTGACCACGGTCGTGGAAGGCGGGCGCCTGCTGGGCGTGATCAGCGACGGCGACCTGCGCCGCCTGCTGGAGCGCCGCGGCAAGGATGTTCTCGACCTCACCGCCGCCGACTGCATGACCCGCAATCCCAAGGTGATCGCTCCCGAACAGTTTGCCGCCGCTGCCCTGGCCATCATGGAAGAAAAGAAGATCACTTCCCTGCCGGTGGTAAATGCCGGCGGCACGTTGCAGGGCATCATCCACCTGCACGACCTGTGGGAAACGCAGATGGTTTAGAAGCGGTAGTTAGTAGCTGATAGTTGGTAGCTGGTGGTTGAAAATAGGCCAACTACCAGCTACCAACTACCGGTTCAAAAATGCTCTTCCACGACCGCCACAGGCACGCTGCCGTCCTGCTTCGGGATGAGTTTGTCCCAGGGACTGCTACGCCAGTTATCCTTGACCTTGGCCATGCTGCTCCATTCCGGAAGCCGGAGCAGTAATCTGTCCGCCAGCGCCTGCACGTAGGGTTCGTACATGCTGCGCAGCGCCGTCAATTTTCGATCCGCCTCTTCGCCGGCGCGCAATTGCAGGCCATTTGCCGTAAGGGCGTTACGCAACTTAGCCAGAGCCTCAGGCGGCAGCCGGTCAGCCGTGTTTACCTGGTATTGCGCGCCCACTACCTGCGCCAGGTCCACCACGGCGTGCCGCGCCATGGCGAAGGTCAGTCGTGCCTGGTTGCTGGCAATGCCGTCAATGCCCACAATGGTCAGGGCGCTCACGTCCAGAATGGTGGTCAGCGCTCCCAGCCACGACTGGTTGATGTGCTGAGAGCGGAACAGGGCCAGAACGGGATAGGAGATGTGGCTTTCCAGCACTTCCGCCGCCCAGTGCTCCCATTCGTGCAGGAAGCGATCCAGCAAGGGCTGGTTGCGCGCCCCAGCCATGCGTGACAGAAATTCCTGCGCGCTCGGCGGCGACCCGGCGCGCGCATCCAGCAAGGAAATTTCCACTTCTCGGCGCGAAAACGAGCTGTAGATCACCGGCAGGTAGCCGATCACCATAGCCAGAAAGCCGAAGCCCACGCCCGATTCCAGCACCGCCAGTCCCCGCGACGCGCCCGAAAGCGGCACAACGTCGCCCAAACCCAGGGTGAAAAAAGTGCTGCCGCTGAAATACATGACCGCGCCAAAACCCGTGCTTCCAGACGTGGCGTGAACCTGCGCGCCCGCGCCATATTGCAGCAGGGCAAAGCCTACGATCAGCGCAAATGCCCACAGGGCCAGCAGGACAATCAGCGACAACGGCCCGAAGTAGCTGAGGTAGGACTCACGCCGCCTCGGCGCGCGGACCAACCGGGCCATAGCCGCCCAGGGCCGCCAGGTAAAACGGTAGAACAGCGCGGTGAACCGGAACGAACGGGTGACCCGCCGGGGCAGGACGATGGTTTCAAAGGCGTCCAGCAGGATGGCAAACACCAGGATGCTGCCCGCTACAAGAGCCAGGATCTTCATTGCAGTTGGTCAATTGTAGATGCGCGCGCCGCGCATGGGTAGAGACGCTACTCTTTACGTCTCCGGCGTGGAGGGCGGGGGGTGGTGTGCTTACGAATCTTCTTCTGCCATCTGCAGCGCCCGCTGGATGGCTTCCCGCTGGCCCTCGGTCAGAGTGAGGAACTCGAAGCCGTGACGAAACCCGGTCCGATAGCGCACTACGGCCCGCAACTTGGTGATTATTACGGTGGCGGGCAAGGCAAATTCCAGGGACGCAACTTCTCCCGGCTGCAGTTCTCCGGTTAGCGTGGCGCTCATCCCGTCCTGCCCTACTTCGTTGGAGCGCCCCCATAAAGACTCGACTACTCCGTCGCGAAACACCTGCACCGCGACCCTCATGTTCATGTTGTAGCGGGGATAGCGCCGTGCTTCTCTTCTGGCGGGGGCGTTCGGACCGGGAACTCCATCCGTCCTGTTCACTGCTCGCCTTTCCCGGCTGCCGGGTTAGGGATGCTCAGTTGCCGTGTAACGCGTACCCAGGTTCCAGGGGCAGCTTGCCCCCTACTCGCAGCACGTCAATTCCTCCGGTGATGGAATACACGTCCACCAGTCCCACTCCTCCGGGTGTAGCCTCCACTTTCTTCACTACCGACTCATCGGAGTCCACCACCACGATGGCAGGATGGTCGGTGCGGCCATGATTGGCGCTGGCCACCAACTGGTTCACTTCATCCGCCGTCATTCCATACACCTTTTGCAGCACGATGCGCATTTCTGGCGAAGCCGGCGAGCGTGTGATGAGGGTCACCGGCCGGCCATTCGGCCAATGGCCCATCTGTCCTTTGCAAATCTTCACCAAGTCCGGGAAGCTCAGG
>DATEGM010000113.1:0-3784 GCA_035280085.1 Terriglobales bacterium | reverse complement strand
CTATGCCCAACACCGTGCCGGTGAATGATTCGCCGGAGACCACGGCCTGGATGCTGCAGCCGGAGCGCGGCGCGGTGGTTAACGTCTTTCCCATCGCTGCTGCCACTCATGGCAGCCGGGGCGAACAACTCACGGATTTTGGCGCTTTGCAGCGCGCCGGAGCGGTGGCCTTCACCGATGACGGCAAGCCGGTCTTCAATCCTGGACTGATGCAGGAAGCGCTGCGGCTCTCCGCCGAACTGCATGTTCCCCTGATTCAGCACGCCGAAGATACGCGCCACACTGCCGGCTGCTCCATGCACGACGGTCCCACGGCGTTTCGCCTGGGGCTGCGCGGCATGACAGCAGAGGCCGAAGCTAGCGTGATCGAGCGCGATGTGCAACTGGCCCAGGCCACGGGTGGGCATTATCACGTAGCCCATCTTTCCACTGCGGAAGCTCTCAAGGTGGTTCGCCGGGGCAAGCGCGCCCACGTGCGGGTGACCTGCGAGGCTACGCCGCACCACTTCGCATTAACCGATGATGACGTCGGCGACTACAACACCAACTTCAAGATGAACCCACCGCTGCGCTCGGCGGCAGACCGGGAAGCCCTGCAGGTTGCGTTGGCGGATGGCACGGTGGACGCCATCGCCACCGACCATGCACCCCACGCGCTGCACGAAAAGCAGGTGGAGTTCGAGCGCGCCGCTTTCGGCATCATCGGGATGGAAACGGCACTTGGCCTGGCTATGACCAGGCTGCACCGCGAACGCGGTGTGCCGCTAAGCCGGATCGTGGAGCTGTTCTCCAGCGGGCCGGCCCGCGTAATCGGGTTGAAATCGCGCGGCAGTCTCCAGCGCGGGTATCACGCCGACATAACCATCTTCGATCCTAAGGCGCGCTGGACCTACGACGTGAGCAAATCGCGTTCCCTGGCCCGCAACAGCCCATTTGACGGCAGCCGATTGACAGGACGCGTACTAGCTACCATTGTGGGCGGGAAAATCGTTTACCGGCTAAGCTGAGTGCCCGGCGTGCAGCCATAGCACTTGGCGTTTGGGCTGTTGGACTGCTTCGGTGCTTCAGAAAATCCCTTTCTTCCTGCCTCGGAACTCGAAATTTGAACTTAATGTTTCAGGGGCCAAACGCTAAGTGCTAAAGACTAACGGCCGGCCATTTCTTTTCCAATAAGCTGTGGAAAACCTTGTGGATTCGCAGCCGGAGGGTCCCGGAGACCACATGAATTCATCAACTTACCCGGATTGCCGCACTCTTGGAGCATGGCCTAACCGTTGTAGATGCAATACCTTAGACCCGAGCTAGGAATTAGCACTCGGCGGTGGGAAGGGCCAGAAATTTTCGGGCAACCCGGCAGTTTTGCACAGAAACCCTGAAGGCTTAACCACAGAGAGCACAGAGGAATCCTTGTTTCTTCATTTCTCGTCCAAGGGCAAAGACCGGTGCCAGTTGCACCATAGCAAATGCCAAAGAGATGGAATCGCCTGAGCAAGAACCCGGGAGATGGTTTTTGACCCTCTGTGTGCTCTGTGTCCTCTGTGGTGAGAATTCACTCGCTGGCGCGGGACTCGAAGCGCGTGCTGCGCTTGATAAACGCCAAGTCCACCTTTCCGGTGGGCCCGTTGCGCTGCTTGGCGATGATTAGCTCGGCGAGGCCGTCGAGATCGGGGTCATCGGGCTTGTAAACTTCTTCGCGAAATATGAAGGCCACCACGTCGGCGTCCTGCTCGATGGAGCCGGACTCGCGCAAGTCGGCCAGTTGCGGGCGGTGGTCGCCGCCGCGGCTTTCCGGAGCGCGGCTGAGCTGGGAAAGGGCAATCACCGGCACACGCAACTCTTTGGCCAGGCCTTTCAGGCCGCGGGAGATGGCGGAAACCTCCTGGGTGCGGTTTTCAAATCGCCGTCCGCCCAATCCGCTGGCCGACATGAGCTGCAGGTAGTCGACGATGATCAGGTCCAGCCTTCCCTGGGACTGCTGCAGGCGGCGTGCCTTGGCCCGCATCTCAGAAAGCGAAATGCCGGGCGTATCGTCAATGTAGATAGGCGCTTCGCTCAGTTCACCCAACCCGGTCACCAGCTTGGAGTAGTCTTCGCGGCCGAGAAAGCCGGTGCGCATTTTGTGGGAATCCACCCGGGCGTGGGAGCAGAGCAGGCGCAGCAGCAGCGACTCACGCGACATTTCCAGCGAGAACATGCCCACCACCTTTTTGTCGCGCACGGCCGCGTTCTCGGCGATGTTCATGGCGAAGGCGGTCTTGCCCATGGAAGGGCGGGCGGCCACGATGATCAGGTCTGAGGGCTGCAGGCCGCTGGTCATGTTGTCGAAATCCACAAAATGGGTTTCCAAGCCGGTGATGCGCTGCCCGCGCTCGTAAAGGGCGTCGAGGGAGCCGAAGGACTCTTTGACGATTTCGCGGATGTCGAGGAAGCCACGGCCGATGCGGTTTTCTGAGAGCTGGAAGATGGCGGCTTCGGCGGCGTCGAGAATCTCTTCTGCTGGGTCGGACTGCTCGGCCGCTCGGGCAATGGCGGTGTTGGCGGCGTGAATCAGGCCGCGCAGCATCGCTTTGTCGCGCACTATCTTGACGTAGTGCTCGATATTTGGGCGCCGGGGCAGGCCGTCGGTGAGCGAGGTCAGGTAGGCCACTCCGCCCACCGCTTCCACCTCGCGGCGACGTGCCAGCTCTTCGGTGAGCGTGACCGTATCAATGGGCCGGGAGGTTTCCGCCAGATCCACCATGCGGGAGTAAATGCGCCGGTGGGCGTCCAGAGCGAAGTCGTCGGCCCGCAGGTGTTCGGCCGCCTGGTTGTAAGCAAAGTTGTCCAGCAGGATGGCGCCGAGGATCGAGCGTTCGGCGTCTACGCTGGCGGGCAGCGTGCTTTCCAGAGTGTAATCAGTGGTCGCCATGATGGGGAGTCGGCTGGAAGAATGTAGCGCGGAACAGCGTTGTGGGTGATTGTGAATTGCGAACGCTCAATTCGGAAATCGGGGATGAAACCAGGCAGCGCATGGCTTGACTCTGAAAGCAGAATTATGGGGCGAAATAAAAGCGAAGTCAATAATTCGATCGAGTCTTCTCCCAAGGAATTGGACCAGCCGAGAGTAGCCCGCCAGTTTACTGGCGGGAATGTCAATGACCGGAATTCAAGTCCTGTAAGGACGGCTGAGATGCCTCAGTCGTCCCTCCGGGACTTATTGACCGCTCTAATCACCCGCCACTGAAGTGGCGGGCTACTTTCATGGCGTCTCTCCGAGACACTTCGGTGCGTTCGTTTGCCGATGTGGATGACGCGTTGACGGGGCGGGGATTGTTATTCCGATGGTATTCTCAATCAAGATGAAACTCCCGGCTCGGGCAGCGCGCTGGCTTTTATCCACGGCCGCTCTCGCCGTATTTGCGGGCGTTGTCCCCGCACAAGAAATCCCACCCGCCACGCACACCCAGGTGGTCGTACTGGGCACGGGCACGCCGGAGCCTTATCCCGACCGCTCCGGACCCGCCGTAGCCATCGTGGTGAATGGGGCGGCGTACCTGGTGGATTGCGGGCCGGGAGTGGTGCGGCGGGCCGAAGCGGCGGAGCAAAACGGTATCAAGGCGCTAAACGTCAAGAACCTCAAGATTGTCTTCATCACCCACCTGCACAGCGACCACACGCTGGGCTATCCCGACCTGATCTTCACTCCCTGGGTTCTGCATCGCAGGGTTCCGCTGCAAGCCTACGGGCCGCGTGGCCTGCGGCGCATGACTGACCACATCCTCAAGGCATGGCAGGAGGACATCCA
>DATEGM010000112.1:0-5771 GCA_035280085.1 Terriglobales bacterium | reverse complement strand
CCCATCTGGACTGACTTCATGAAACGAGCGGTGGCCCTGCCCCAATATCGCGATGTAAGCGATTTTGAGCAGCCTACGGGTGTGGTGAACGTACAGCTGGACAAGGTGACTAACGCCCTGGCGACTTCGACTTGCCCAAATGATTATGTGGCCGCTTTCATCGCCGGAACAGAGCCGACCGAGACTTGTGACCAGGCCATGGGCGAACACCGCGGCATCCTGGCGCGCATTCTGGGCTTAGGCAGCCCTAAGCCGCTGCCCCCCTTGCCTCCGGGCCAGCCCGCAACCGCCCAGCCCGGGCAATCCGTAGCCGGAGCCCAGCCCCAGACAGAAGCCGATCCAAAAAAGAAAAAAGGTTTATTTGGCAAAATTGTAGGTATCTTTAAAGAGGACGACAAGCCTACGGCTCCGTCCCCGCCGCCCAGCCAGCCACACTGAAGCGGCAGTCGGTCGGTTGTGGGGACCGGCCGCAGGAGGTGCACCATGCCTCGCCCCTATGGCCGCATTTCGCGGTGCTCGCTGTTCCGCACGTTTATTTCCGCTGCCGTCCTAAGCTGTTTTAGCTTTCCCGCCTTTGCCCAGCTGGAAAAGGCGCCACCGCCTGTGCACGTGGTGGAACCTCCGCCCAAGGACTGGACAGCGCAGCAATTAGAGCAGCGCGCCGATTCGCTGCGCGCGCAAAAACTTTATCTGGATGCCATTGACTACTACAACGTGGCGCTGACCAAGAAGCCGAAGGACCCGCTGCTCTACAACAAGGTGGGCATTGTTGAGCTGATGATGCAGCGCCTGAAGGACGCGGAAAAGAACTTTCATCGAGCCATTAAGTCCGACAAGAAGTACGCGGAAGCCTACAACAATCTGGGAGCGGTTTATTATTTCCGAAAGAAGTACGGCAAAGCGGTTAAGCAATATCGTAAGGCGATCGAACTGTATGGCGACTCGGCCTCCTTCCACAGCAATCTGGCCACAGCCTATTTTTCCCAGAAAAAGTACGAGCCGGCCATAGTGGAATATGCGCGCGCCCTGGCCATTGATCCCACGATTCTGGACCGCACCTCCTCGCAAGGCGTGGTTGCCCAGACATCGTCCGTGAGCGACCGGGCCCATTACCATTACATGCTGGCGAAGACCTTTGCCCATATGGGCCTGGCGGATCGTTCCCTGCTCTACCTGCGCATGGCCATGGAGGAGGGGTACAAGGGAATTGACGACGTCTACAAGGATTCGGAGTTTGCCGGGCTGCGCAAGGACCCCCGCTTTGTGGAGTTGATGAAGGTTCGGCCGGCAGTGATCCCCAATTGAGGGGTGCGTAAAAAAATTTTACGACCGGCGAAACTTTTGAGCCAAAAAAGGGTATAAGTTATTAAAAGCCTCCTGAAAGCAACAGGGTGAGTAAGGAGAAACGGTAACCCACTGGCTGCACACCCGAGCACGCCCCAAGCACGCAGCCAGTGGGCGTTTTTGTTTGTTGGCTATCTAGCTGTTTGGCTCGATGGCTTTTGGCGCCCGCCTCAAGGAATACTCCACCACACTAAATCCCTGAATAATGTTTGAGCTGGACGGCTAGTCAGATAGAAAGCTAGGCAGCTGCGCAGCTACCTAGCTGGGCTGCGCTCGCGTGTGTACTCGCGTACCACTTCTTCCCATTTCCCCTGAGCTTTCAGGATGTACTCCACAACGTCGCGTAGGGCCCCCTCCCCGCCCCGGTGTTCGGTAATGTAGTGGGCTTCGTCCTTGACGTCGGCGCGGGCATTGGCCACGGCCACCCCCAAGCCGCAATTGCGCATAACCGGCAGGTCGATCACGTCGTCACCAACGTAGGCGGCCTGCTCCGGGCGCAGGCTCTCTTTGGCCAGGATCTCCTCAAAGACCGTCAGCTTATCCTGGATCCCCTGGTAGGCGTGGTCGAGCTTCAGGTCGCGAGCGCGCAGGGCCACAGTTTCCGAGATGCGCTTGGTGATAAGGCCGGTCTTGATGCCGGCCAGCCGCGCCAGGGAGATGGCAGTGCCGTCGTGGGCGTGGAAGCCTTTAGCCTCCACCATGCTCTGGCTGACGAAACCAAAACCGCCCTCGCTGGCGGCGTGGCGGGCAGGCTGCTGGGTGGAAAGCTGAACTCCCGCGGGCGCAGGAAAGAGCCAGATAGTGCCGTCGGTGAGCACGCCATCCACATCGAACAGCAGCAACTTGATCTTGCGGGCACGTTCCAGAGACATGGAGGGATGATAACAAAGGGGCGCTTGGCCTTCGGCTATCGGGTTTTGGCCTTTAGCAAATTGGTCATTGAAGGCGGCTTCTACTTGGATCGCCGCCAACCTGACGGGGATGAAGAGTGAGATGGCGATTTGTCACTCGTTGGGCCCTATTCGCGGTGCCTCATCGACTGTTTCAGACTCGTCAGCCGGCTGACTGCCGGCGAGACGCCGGCGCTACGATTATTCCGCGAACCCGGGCACAAATTCCTCCACCACCAGCCTGGAAACCGCACGGCAGTTGGCGCAGAGGAGCAGGGTTTCGCCGGCGCCGCTGCTTAAAACTGCAACTGTCAGGCTCTCGCAACTGGCGCAGCCGGTGGTGGGATCACCCGATTGGGGCTCCTCCGCACTGACGGCGGTCTCCTGATCAAAGCGCCCTGTCTTCTGCGTATTGAGTTCGAAAGTGCTGCGGCAATCGGCGCAAACGTGGTTGAAGCAGCACTTGGGCTCGCAGGAGTAGATGACGTCGTTGCCGCCGCACTGTGGACAGCGGACGATCTCTTTCAAAGTCTGCACACAGGAATTCTAGCAATCACGGCGCGCAATTTCCGTTACCTCCTCGGGCTGGGAGGAGCCAGGCCCATCGCAGTTCTTGACTCCCGCCCAGAGCCTGCTAACATGGCGCACATTCTTGGGGTGTGGTCAACGCCTCGTACGCCGCTTCTAGCTTAGAAAATTGCTTTTTAATGAATAAAGATGTGCCGCTAGACGCGCATCGGGCCCTGACCCTGAATGGAGATAGACATGGGTTGTCGTACCCGGTGGGTTGCGGTCATCTTAGGCGTTTGTTTGCTCTGCCTGAGCGGTTGTTCGCGTCGCCAGGCGGCGGTTACCTCGGCGCGGCCAGTTCCGGCCACCGCACTCGAACTTGGGCCTGACCTGGCCAGCCTGCCGGGTAACACTTTCCAAGTCACGTATTCCGACCGCGTAGTACGGATGGAGCGGGACGATTTCCGTAAGTCCATCCGCAGCGTCAGCACGGACAACACGACACTGGTGTTTGACCCTTCCGATGCGGCGGCCGCCCGGCTTACCCAGGGCAGCATCCTGTTCATTCCAGGGTTTGCCGTGCGCAAAGCGGCCGTGGTCACGAAGCAGGACGGCAACATCGTGGTAGTCACCGAGGACCCGACCCTGCCCGAAGTCATTAAAGACGGCAAAATTCAGTGGACAGCGCCCATCAAATTCGCTCAGGTCCGGCAACAGCAACGGGCGAGTGTTGCAATTCCCCGCGACAGCAGCCGCTTCCAGCGCCTGGCCAGTTCCCTGCAGCCCACCGTCTATGCCGCTGGCGGCCTATCGGGCGAGACCGACGGCTGGAAATACAATCTGGCCGCCAATCCCCAACCCGACAAGCTGAACCTGGAGCTGATGGTCTCGCGGGAATACAACGGCGTAGTCATCACGGTGAACGGTTCCGGTTATGTGCAGAATTTCGAAACGGCCGCCACCATGCTGGTGCAGGACAGCTCGCTCAAGTATTTCGATTTCAAAAACACGAACCTGAACGGCATGGTGAACTTCGGCTGGCAGGCGGCCAAGAACGAGAAGGGCGTGGAGGCGGCCGAGCAGCGCATCAAGCTGCCTTCTTCGTTCTCCATTCCCATGCCCATCGGTGGGCTGCCGTTTTCCCTGGAGGTGAGCGAGGCCCTGCTTATCCATCCTGCGTTTACCGGCGGCGGCGAAGTGGCGCGCGGGCGTTTCCGGGTGGAGTACAACGGGGTACAAGGCTTCAGCTTCAAGGAAGGCAACGTAGAGCAGGATGGGCAGGCGGGCGGAGACGGTTCGATTGTAGATAATTTTTCGCTCGCTCCTATTGCGCCCGTGGGCTTCGTGGCCGCCGTGGCTATGCCCCGCATCGAGCTGAAACTGGGCACTGACACGGTGTTTCAGGTGGTGAAGCAGTTTGTGCCCAGCACTGTCGCCGACGCCGCTCTGAACCTGGTGAAGAGTTCGCCGCTGGGCAAGTTCCTGAACGACACGGTTTCCGACAAGCTCAAGACCACGGGTGCGGCTTACGCGCAACTGGTGATTTCCACTTCCACCATCGCCGCCGGCGCCGGCTCCCTGATTCCCTGCCAGAAAGCCATGCTGATCAGCACCATCTCGGTGGGCGCCAATGCCACCCTGCTGGGAAAGGACAAAGGGAAGGTGTCGAAGGACGTGTTTCGCCAGGAAAAGAAAATTGTGGTGCCTCCCACCAAGTCCTGCGACGTTTAGGCGGAATTTCCGAGGAGCAAGATGATGGCCGCATTCTGCACCAATTGTGGAGTTCCGCTTTCTCCGGGCGCGCAGTTCTGCTCCAGCTGTGGCAGCCGGGTGAGCAGTTCGGCTGCGCCGCCTTCGCCAGCGGCAGCGGCGGCAGCAGCGCCAGCCGCTGCGCCGGTTGCCGCGTCCGCGCCTGCCACTGCTTCGCCGGCCGGCACCACGGGAAGCAGTGTCGTTGTCAAACTGCTCTGGGCTTTTCTAATTGGCGTGCTGCTGATCGTGCTGGTTTCGATGGGAAGCTGCCTCTACATCGCCTATCGCGCCAAAAAGAAGGTGAATGAAATTCAGCAGGCTTATAACGCCGGCGACCTGGGCAAACTGGCCGGGGCGGTGGGTGTGGGTTCGGGCGCCTCCACGGCCAGCAAGCCCTCGCCACCGCTGGCGTTTCCCGCCTGGACTCCGGCGGCGGGAGAGGGCGCCCCGGCGAGCATTGCTCTCCGACCAGGCATGGCGTTTGTGACTGCCTGCAACCAGTTTGGCGGCGATTACGAATCCATTGCCAAGATTCTGGGCGTGGATGCCAATGGAGTGCGCGTGCGGGTGAGCGCCGATAATGTTCCCAATCCTTTGGGCAGCCTGGGCCAGCCCAAAGGTGCTCCGCAGGCTGCGGGTACGGTGCAGGGCTCGCGTACCATCCGCAGCGAGGATATGCGCAACGCTCACGAACTGATGGAGTGGTTCGGTCCCAGCCTGCCGGACAGCTATCCGGGCACTACAGCCATCTCCTTCTCCTCCGAAGTTTTCACCGAACTGAAGAGCCGGGGCGAGAGCGACTTCAGATTTCGCTCCGGCGGGTTGAAGGGGATGGTGGGAGCTCTGTTGGGCGGTTTCGGGCAGATGACCGGCGACTCCGCTGGAAACTCCGGTACTGGCCAGGATCCAGTGCAATTGGGCCATGAGCATTGCACACTGCAGCGCGTGGGTGGAGTGAGCGCCTTCCCGGTTCTGCTCAACAACCAGCGCGTGACTTTGCCCGCGATTCATGCCCAGTGCAAGACCGACGGCAACGCCAATGATTTTTATGTGCTTGATGACGCCGCTAACCCAGCCATGCTCGCGTTCAGGCTGGCCGGTGGCGATACCCTTCAGCTCATTAAGATCGAATATCCGCCAAGTCAGCAGATGGCGGCCGGTGCAGGCGGAGGGGGAGGCCAGCCGGGCGGACTGGGAGTGAAGGGCGGCGGAGCTGCGCGCGGATCTCTTCAGCCTCGGCATCGTGCTCTATCACCTGCTGGTCGGCTGCGGGCC
>DATEGM010000111.1:0-17564 GCA_035280085.1 Terriglobales bacterium | reverse complement strand
ATAATCGCATTGTCGTATTCCAGAATCCTGGTGCGGCTGACCGTTTCTTTCACCTGGGGCTCATCCGCGGCAAATTGGCGGTAGCTACGGCCGGAGAAACTCATGGTCACTCTGCCGCTTCCGGTGCCTACACGGTGGGAGCCACACCCGCTGCCGGCGCCTTTACCACAGGGTATCCTTCCGGGCCGTACCCTGATTTTTTCAGCGCTGGGAATCTGATTGAGCTGTTCAGTTCCGACGGCTTGCGGCGCATCTTCTTCAATGGAGATTCCAGCGCCATTACGCCCGGCAACTTCTCCTCTAATGGCGGCTCGGTTCTCAACAAACCGGATATTACGGCGGCGGACGGCGTGTCTGTGACGGGAGTAGGCGGGTTCGGCAGTCCTTTTTATGGAACTTCGGCTTCCGCTCCCGCCGCCGCTTCCGTGGCTGCTCTCTTGCTCGCGGCGCAACCCACATTGACACCCGGCGAGGTTCGCACCGCGCTGACCAGCACGGCCCTGGACATCATGGCCTCGGGATTTGATCGCAATTCCGGCCATGGCATTGTGATGGCCCTTCCCGCCATCCAATCTTTAGGCATCGCAGGAAACGCCAACCCCGAACTGGGCGCCATTACGGCCATTGAGAACCCCGGCAACGGAAATGGCATTATCGAAGCCGGCGAAGGCGCCAGGCTGACCATTCCATTGAAGAACACCGGCGGTGTGAAAGCCGCGACGGACGTGACTGCCACGCTCACTTCTTCCACTCCCGGCGTGATCGTCACCCGGCCCGGCGCCAGCGCCTATGCCGACATGGCGGTGGGCGCCTCCGGAGGCAACAACCTGAGCCCGTTTTCCTTCACCCTCGCCTCCGACTACCCTTGCGGCCAAGCCGCCGAGTTCACTTTGACCGTGAACTTCAGGGGAGGCAGCAGAGCGTTGAATTTCACAGTTCCCACGGGACTGCTCTCGATCACCAACACCCTGGGAACCAAGCCACCGGAGGCGCCCGGAATAACGACGGCCACGGGCGCCCAGAGCGGCCGCATCAACCGTAACGGAGTGGTTAGTTCCTGCGGCGGTTCGGCTAAGTCTTTTCCCGGAACCATAAGCGGCAGCCACACCTTCGATTCCTATACCTTTACCGCCTGCCGATCGTTCTGCCTGGAGCCGGGACTCGATTCCGGCGCTTCCGGGCTTAATCTGCTCGAATCCGCGTACACACCCTCCTATGGTTCGAGTGACATTGCGACGAATTACGCCGGCGACGCGGGCCTGAGTACAAACCTGCAGTCCTTCGGCATCAATACGACCGCCGGAACGCCCTACACCGTCGTCGTGACTGAGATAGGCGGCAACTCTAGCCCGAACACTTATACCCTTACGATCCCGGCCTGCGCGCTGAATTGCAACACCAACCAACTGCCGAAGGCGGTGGCCCACGCCGTCACCGTCATCGCGGCCGATGTGGGCGGCACGGCCGAGGCCGGCATCGAAAATGGTTCGTATGATCCCGAGGGCGACACGCTCACCATCTCTCAAACCCCACCCGGACCTTATCCGGTAGGCGTTAGTAATGTGATCCTGACGGTAGCGGATTCCCACGGCGCCGCGGACCAGGCCACCGCCACGGTAACTGTGCTGAATCCCGGATTTACTCTGTCTGCGACTGAAGCCTCGGTAAGCGCCACAGCCGGCGCGTTTGCCACCCAGCACATCGCCTTTACTCCCGTTCCGGGAATTGCTGCCCCGCTGACTCTGGCCTGCCGCAATCTGCCGGAGCAGGCGGCATGTTCGTTCTCGCCGGCCATGCTGCCGGCCGGCAGTGGGCCAACCACTGTGAACCTGACCATCAGCCTTGCTGCGCCTGCCGCGGCCGTCGTTCCTTCGCGGAATCTCTACGCCGGATGGCTACCCTTCACTGGGCTGGGATTCTTGGGCATCGCCGTCATGGCGGGTTCACGTCGCCGCAAAGCAACTGCATTGGTTATGAGTCTGGTGGGCGTTGCCGCTCTGGGACTGCTCATAAGCTGCGGGGGCGGCAGCCGAACAACTTCCCCGGGTATTTCCCGGAGTTCCTACACGATCACGGTGGCCGGCACCTCCGGCAACCTGACCAGGACAACAACGTTCAACCTCTCCATAAACTGAGCGGCCCCCGAAAGGGCGATCATTCGACATTCGGACTCTTTGCGCCTGCCCAGGACAAGGCCTCTTGACGATCAGCAAAGGCCTTCATTTGCACGATCCGGCCTTTCTGTACGGTGTAGACGTCTGCCAGCCTTACCTGCTGCCATTCGCTGCTGTTTCGGGGGCGGAAATGAGCATAGACAAACACCACGATCCGGTCGCCGGCTCTAATGAATCGTTCCGGCTCGCTGCTTCCTTCAGCCCATCCGGCCCGCGACTGCATCAGGTATTTTTTGACCTCGGCGCGACCGTGGTACGTACCGCCGCCAGGAAATGCCGCCGGCTCGCTCCATTCGATCTTAGGGTCAACTGACGCCACCGCTGCGTCGAATTCCCCACGATTGAATGCGGCATAGGCGGCGCGAAGCTCTGCGATGATTTTGTCCCGTCCTCTCGAGCTGGCTGCCCGACTCCTGGTCGCCTCCTGCGAATAGGCAAGTTGACCAACAGCTAAAAAGATAAGCGTGATAGCAATTATGTTCACAGACTGCTTCCTATCAATCGGCTCCCTTTTTGCGGGAAGCCCACACTCGAGTTTCGCGATCAACGCAACCCGAAAAGTAGGACTACCTACTACCCCCTGCAATGGCTGATCGTCCTAATTTAGTGGGAATTTCTCCGGCTATTTCGAATGAAAGGCGGAACTTAGGGCAGGCAGACGCGGACTGTAGAGATGTAGGGGCGATGGTCATAAGCTCAATAGAACCGTAATGGAGTGATTGGCTCGACTAATGACCACAAGATCTGACCTGCCGTCGTGGTTGAGGTCTGTCAAACCAATCGCATCAGCACGTTCGCCTAGCGAAACAGTCGCTTTGATGAATACTCCTGGCCGGGTCGCCAGCAGAAACACAACCTCATTGTGTGCTTCATTCACAAACGCCAAATCTTCCAGACCGTTGCCGTCAATGTCACCGTGGCTGATGGTGATCGGCCGTTTCTTACCCGGATCCACGCTCTCGCTTGCGGCCTTCTCCATATAGAACTTACCGGCTGCGGTGGCTCTCAGCCAGGTGGAGATCTGTCCTTGGCCATGCTCCAACAACACGTCTTCTAGGCCGTCACCGTTGACGTCGCCAAGGCGAACCTCCGAGAAACTTGCCACGGCCCCGTTTAGACCAGCGGCTGCAGTCCCGCAACACTGGGCGTTCGACGTCTTTTTGCCAGATGCGAGGCGCAGCTGTATGCCCATTTTTCGTGTTGACAACTGCTCTAGTGGACGGGCACCGCCGGTCCGCTGAAAGGCGCCCTTGCCATTTCCCAGGAGCACAGCGAATTCGTGATGGTTTCTCCCGCGCACCAGAATGTCCATATCACCATTGCCATCGAAATCTTTAAATGCGAGGCTCGCGGGCTCGAAATCCATTTGATAAGTGGCGCCCAAAGCGGGGTGGTTGCTCCTTTGTACCGTTAGCTCGTCCGCGGCAGCAGGTGCCAGTTCAGCTTCGAAGCGCATCGCCAGCTCCCGGCCAACAACTGTGCCGGCCAGGTTCCTCTGTTCTGGTTCCTCATCGCAGCAGACGAACAGCTCCTCGCCTGCCTTGCCCCCGGAAATGTAGTGCCATTGGGGCGTAGTTATGGAAGTCAACGGACCGTAGTAATTGGGGAACAGCGGTGTCAGTTTGGCCTGGATCAATTCCGAGACTACGGGCATGACCTGGCGCTTCCGACCGGGATGGGCCCACAGCGTGGAGAGAGAAATTCCCGGCAAGGTGCTAGTCCCGTTATTCGCAAGACTGAGCAAAGTCGAAGGCAGGCTTACGGTGGAAACCGGCTCTGAGATGCGCACTCCTGCCGGGACCTTGCCCGGCTCCCAGAAAACTAAGGGCACATGAATGAGTTCACGGTAGAGGGCGTTGAGGTGGTCCATAAAGCCGTGCTCATTGAATTCCTCGCCGTGATCGGAGGTGATTACCACCAGCGTGTTTTTATCCAGTCCGCGCCGATGCAATTGCTGCAGAAATTCCTCCATCTCCGTGTCCATGTACTGAATGGCTCCATCGTAGGCGTCCATTTCTGACTGGCGTTGCTCTGGGGTTAGCGATGCGAACCAGTCCCAGGCATTAGACAGGGGAACGGAGGGATGGGCCACCTTGGTGAAGCGATGCAGATAGGGCTCCGGTGGCAGGTAAGGGTCGTGAACATCGTAATAGTTGAGGAAAGCGAAGAAAGGGTGGCGCTGATCGGAAGCGATCCAGCGCAGAGCGTGCTGGCTAATCTGGCGCGCATTGCGGCGTCCGATCCGGTTCTTGGCGATGTGCAGGCGGTAGAGCAGTTGTTCCAGGCGCTCGCCGTAATAGGTTTGTGCGAAGGCGCTGTCTGGCGACTCGAAATCGTCCTCAAAGTGAATGAAGCCGCGCCCCAATCCGGTACGGCGGGAGAAAAAATAAGTGCTGGCGGAAAAACCGGCAGTGCGGTAGCCCAAGTGCTGAAAGGCTTCTCCCAGCGTCGGGAGATGAGGCACAAGGCTGGATCCCATATAAGTTGCGCCGTGCTGATGAGGATAGAGGCCGGTGAGCATGGACGCGTGCGAGGGCAAAGTCCAGGACGAGGGCGCCATGGCATTTTCAAACAGCACGCCCTGGTCGGCAATACGGCTCAAGTTTGGACTGGTAGGACGAGCATAGCCGTAAGTGGAAAGATGGTCGGCGCGAAGCGTGTCCACCACAATCACCAGCACGTTGTGAGCGCCCGGGGGGGGTGCTGGCAAACGAGAAATTTCCCGCCTTTCGTGCAGCCGCTGGAAGGTGACAAGGCCGATTACAAGCAGGGCCGCGACTGCCGCTACCCAAGGCAAGCTGCGCCGATGCGCGTGTCGTATGCGCAGGCGGGTGAGCAGCAGAGCGGCGCCCAAGGCGAGTAGCAATGTCAGGAGCATCACGATTACAGTCTCTGCCAGCGGGTGAGCGGCAATGGCGGCCGGCCAGGGAGCCGGGAGCGCGGGCTCAACCAATGGCGAGATCACGCGTAACCAGTCGAAGAACATGAGCCAGGCAAACAGGCAAGCGGCACGCAGGAAGAGTGAGGGGCGGCCGGTCAGAAAATTTCGCAGCGCCACAAGGGGTAGCGCAACGATGAGCGCGAGGATCAGGTCAACCGGAATCGGGACCCAGGTGAGATCGAGGATGCGAAGGTGCCGGACGTGAAAAAACAAAAGCCCCTCAACGATGCCGGTGAGCAGGCCGAACCAAGCAGCGACGAGCAATATGTCTTTGCGGGAGGTATCGTCCTCGGGAACACGACCGATAGCCTGGAGCATATGAAGCAGCGGATCGAGGAGGCTCGAACTTCAAGAGTCCACCTGGAACGATTCAGCAGCGGATGGAAACCTCAACCCGTAGTGCAGGAGGATATCACGAGAATTAGCGGCGACTCTGGTAGGCGGCGGGTAAGCTCGCGCGTGGCAGCCGGCAGCTAGCACTGCTTGCGCCGCGACATGCCCGCGCCTACGCCGAACACGTAGGCAAGCGAAGATTGACTTGCAGGCCGTGACATCCTAATCGTCTGCATGCCAGCAGCAGGCCCAAGATGAAACTAATCCCGCTGAAAGTGCATGGAGCTGCGCATTATTCCCTGGCGTGGATCTCCTCCGCCCAGCTCGGGTGAAATCGCAAGTATCTCAAAATAATCAATTTCAACGCATTACCATACCAAGCATTTCTTATGTTTAGAGTGTGGCACCTCAAGTGCTACATAAACGTGTCTCGGAAAGCGGTTCTTTCCTTGTTTGTTTTGGGAAACACAAGAAGCAGTCCACTCGAATAGGCTGCTAAAGGAGAACAGAGGGTGAAAAGGATTCTGCATGTTATCGGCACTCTGCTTCTGTTGGCTACTCCTCTCTTTGCGGGGACCATTACTTTCGACCTTCTGAGTGGAAATAACGTCGTTCTGGGGACCTCACAGCCATATACGGTCGACGGAATCACTATTACAGCCTACGGCTTTAAGAGCAGCGCAACATCACTCAGCAGCCCAGACTCCACGGCGGGTACAGCGGTAGATCTGTTTTCTAAGAATGGTGGCGCTTCTGAAACCGGTCTTGGAATTGCTTCCGCCGCGAGCGGCGACTCCGATAACGAGATAGTGTGCAATTCAACGGGATGCTTCTACATTCAACTAGATCTAACCAATCTCATCCTCGCCGGTGGGACCAATCAAACCACGATCATAGAGAGCGTTCAGGCGGGCGAGACGTTCAACCTTTGGGCTGGAAAATCAGCCAACGGTGCTCTGGGTTCTTTACTGAGTCCCAGTGGCACATGTCTCAGTGCTGTTTGTACGGAGACGGTGAAGCTTTCGCTCAAAACCCCAATACTGGGCTTAAGTGCGCCCAATACCTATGCCGGCGGCCATGACGTACTGTTGAGTTCAATGTCGGCCACCGTTCCCGAACCTGGCTCGTTGGTGCTGCTCGGATCGGGTTTATGCATAGTTGGCGGATTGCTACGTCGACGACTGGGCAAGAGGGACGCGTTGAACTAGCTGCTATTCTTCAATTGGAACAAACGTGCTCGGCGGCAACGGCCGGCAGCTAGACGCCGGCCTTGTTTCTTTTGCTGCTGCCTGCTTGGTGGGCGACACCAAAATCACTTTCGAACACGGCAGCCATGAGTTAGCCTAGCGTGCGCTTCGCGTTGTTGGCCGCCATTCGCGGCGACGAAACTCGTCGCAACTGTGCGCCTCAAACCACGCGGTTGCCTTGTCGCGTTCCTGCTGCCGCACACCCTGGCGTTGAACGTGCTCGATATAGAACGACCAGTCGCAGTGCGTGCAGCGGAACTGCAGGATAGGGCCAGCCCAGGGATAGGGAACCATGTGACGCATGGCTGCTCACCTACCGTGAACTGTGTTCCCTGGAATGAGCCGGCACCCGCGAGGGTCCCAGAGGAACCGGACGAACGCGAGTGTGTTGCCCATACCCGCCTCCAAAGTCGGTGGCGAGGAAATCCGAGCTGGCTTTTTCATGTCACGAAGCCCGGATCGGGCCGCTAAGCCATTGAGAGATATGGTGGCCAGGGACGGAGTTGAACCGCCGACGCCAGCCTTTTCAGGGCTGCGCTCTACCACCTGAGCTACCTGGCCACTGCCGCGGAGCACGCATTCGCCGAGCACGCCTGAACTGCGTGTTCTGGGTGAACTCGGGAATGTTACAGCCGTTCCGGGCACGCCAGTAAGGAGGCGCTGGAAACGGCTGCCGCAATTTCGTGGATCCGTGCGGAGCAAAGCGATTATAACAAGCCGCTCGCAGAACGCTCAACGCGGAGAACAGGACACAGGAGAGGAGTCAGGAGTCAGGAATAAGCGAAGGAGTTCGTCTCAGCGCCATCCTGGCGGCGTAAAGTGGTTTCAATCCCCAATCAACAATCATCAATCGCCAATCGGCTTCCCTGACTGCTGACTCTTGACTCCCACTGCTGACTCCCGACTCCTGACTACTTGCTCTCCCGCAGTTCGCCGCCGATTACCGTGCCACAGCAGCGGTTCGTCCCGAACCAGTAGGCGATTTCGCGATAGTCGGCCACATCGAAGATCGCCAGGTCAGCGTCCTTACCCGGCTCAATGCTTCCCTTGCAGGTTTGCCGGGCCAGCGCACAAGCGCCATTGATGGTGGCCGCGCTCACGGCCTCTGCCGGGGTCATCTTCAGATGCGTGCAGGCCAGGGAAAGAATGAACGGCATGCTGGTGGTGGGCGAAGTGCCGGGATTATAGTCGGTAGCGAGCGCCACAGCGGCCCCGCTTTCGATCAAGCGCCGCGCTGGCGGATAGCGGTCCAGCCCCAAAAAGTAATTGGCGCCCGGCACCAGCGTGGCCAAGGTTTCGGACCGGCTCAGCCTTTCCAAATCTTCGTCGCTGATAAAATCCAGATGGTCGAAGGAAGCCGGCTTCGAGGCCAGCAGCGGCGCCAGCGAGCAGGCGCTGAGCTGGCACACGTGAGCGCGCGTGCCCAGGCCATTTTCCACTGCCGCCTGCAGAACCCGCACCGCATCCTGCGGGGAAAAAGCTCCGCGGTCGCAGAACACATCCACGAACTCGGCCAGCCTCTGGCGCGCCGCCTGGGGGATCATCAATTCGCAAACTTCCCGCACGTATTTTTCTGGGTGCCGCAGGTGGTCGCGTGGAACCACGTGCGCACCAAGCAGGGTGGGAGTCACGGTGCCCGGCCAGCGCGCCGCCGCATCGCGCACCGCCATCAGTGATTTCAACTCGGCTTCTACGCTCAGGCCGTATCCGGACTTGGCCTCGACCGTTGTGGTACCCTGCGCCGCCATTTCTTCCAGGGCTGCCAGCACGTGCTGCGCCAGCTCCTCCTTGTCCGCCCGGCGTACGCCCTCCACGCTGGAGCGAATGCCGCCGCCAGCCGCCGCAATCTCCTCATAGCTGGCGCCCCCCGTCCGCTTTTCGAAATCCACCAGGCGCGGCGAGGTAAACACCGGGTGGGTATGCGAATCAACAAAACCGGGCAGGACCACCTTGCCTCGGCAATCAATTTCCCGCAGGTTCTTTCGCTTGCGCTTCAGCCACGAATCCCGCAGAGCATCGCGAGTTTTGCCCACGGCCACAATCTTGGCCGCCGCGCACAGCACTGCTCCGTCTTCAATGATCGAGAGTTCGCCCAGTTCCCTGCCCCGCCGCGGCGCGGAGCCGGCCTGCAGTGTTAGCAGTTGGCCGATGTTGATAAGGAGGAGAGGCGTATGGGGAACCAATTGGTGATCAGAGTCGCCTGCCCGTGACTTGTGGGTTCGCCGCTTGGTATCGTCCCTACGGGACTTGCGATTCATTTGATTTGGCAACCCAGGGCTTACGCCCTGGGCTAAATTCTGTTTCGCCCTTCGGGCTGGAACAAGCACGGCTAAGCCGAATGCTAAGAGCTGAAGGCTGGCACTCTTGCTTCATTCCCGAATGCCTGGACTACTTCTCCATGGGAATTTCTATGCCCTTCTCCTTGGCGAAGCGGCTGGCCTCATCATAGCCAGCATCCACGTGACGAGCCACCCCAATCCCGGGATCATTGGTCAGCACCCGCTCAATGCGCTTGGCCATGCCTTCAGTGCCATCGGCGACGGTCACTTGCCCGGCATGCTGGGAGTAGCCAATGCCCACGCCGCCGCCGTTGTGGATGGAAACCCACGAGGCTCCGCTGGCCGTGTTCAGCAGCGCGTTCAGCAGCGGCCAGTCGGCCACCGCATCGCTGCCATCTTTCATGCTCTCGGACTCGCGGAAGGGTGAAGCCACCGAGCCGGTGTCCAGATGGTCGCGCCCAATCACGATGGGTGCTTTCAGCTTGCCCTTTTTGACCAACTCGTTCATGGCCAGCCCGAATTGCGCCCGCTCACCATAACCGAGCCAGCAGATGCGCGCCGGCAGGCCCTGGAACTTGATGCGCTCGCGTGCCAGCTTGATCCAGCGGCTGAGGATGCGGTTGTCGGGAAACAACTCCAGCACCAGGTCATCCGTCGTGTGAATGTCGGAAGGCTCGCCGCTCAGCGCCACCCAGCGGAATGGGCCGCGGCCCTCACAGAACAGTGGACGAATGTAAGCCGGTACAAATCCTGGAAAGTCATAGGCGTTCTTCACCCCGCGCTGGAAGGCGAAGGTGCGGATGTTGTTCCCGTAGTCGAACGTCACCGCGCCCATTTTCTGCAGGCGCAACATGCCTTCCACGTGGCGGGCGATGGAATCCAGCGACCTCTCCTCATACCCCTTAGGATCTCGCTGCCGCAACTCCGCCGCCTGCTCCACCGTCAGTCCCCGTGGAATGTACCCATTCAGCGGATCATGCGCCGAGGTCTGGTCGGTCAGAATGTCGGGCACCACCCCGCGCTCCGCCAGCTCCGGAATCACATCCGCGCAGTTCCCCACCAGCCCGACCGAAATATTTTCCTTTTTGCGAACCGAGTTTTTGAGGATGCGCAGCGCCTCGTCCAGCGAGTTGACCATGAAATCGCAATAGCCGGTCTTCAGCCGCTTCTTGATGCGCTCCGGGTCAACCTCTACGCCCAGGAACGCCGCACCGGTCATCGTAGCGGCCAGCGGCTGAGCGCCACCCATACCTCCCATGCCGCCGCTGACGATCAGCCTGCCTTCCAGTTCGCCGCCAAAATGTTCTTCGCCGGCGGCCGAAAATGTTTCAAATGTTCCTTGAATAATTCCTTGTGACCCAATGTAGATCCACGAGCCTGCGGTCATCTGGCCGTACATCATCAATCCGGCCCGCTCCAGCTCATTGAACTTCTCCCAGTTCGACCAGTGCCCTACCAGGTTGGCGTTGGCAATCAACACCCGGGGAGCATATTCATGTGTTTTGAATACGCCCACCGGCTTGCCTGACTGCACCAGCAGCGTCTCGTCCCTCTTAAGCGACTTCAAGGTGCTCACGATCGCGCGATAGCACCCCCAGTTGCGCGCCGCCTTGCCCGTACCGCCGTAGATCACCAGGTCGCGCGGCCGCTCAGCCACCTCCTCATCCAGGTTGTTCATGAGCATGCGCATGGCCGCTTCCTGCTGCCAGCCCTGGCAGGAAAGGGCGGTGCCACGGGGAGCACGAATGGGCGTGTAAGCTGCGGAATGAACTTCTGTTTCTACCGGCATGACGATTTCATCGTAGTTGCTTCCCCCAAGATGACGCAACGCCTGCTTAGTGGCCACATCTTCCCGCGATGCAGAGAAGCCGAGGCCGACGGCGCGGTGCGCGAGGTTGGTGTTGAAAATGCATCGTTCCCCGACCGATCAAATTTTATCTTTATCCATCTCCACTAAGCCTAAACAGCATAACAACTTACGCCGCTAGCATTCAACCGCCCGTTTGCGTTGCGAAAACAGCCGTGGTATGCTGCCGCCCCTTACCGGCGCGATTCGTTGCAGCACCCGGTGTTAGCACATCAACCAACGTATTCTCTGGCCAAAGAGAGAAGAAGAATGGATACACGCTTCGCAGCAGCCTACATCGGATACTCCCCTGCGACGTTGCGATTGTGGAGACGCAAAGGGGCCGGGCCGAAGTTCCACAACGTGGGCCGCTTCATCGAGTACCGCCAGGAAGATCTGGACGCCTGGGCGGGAGGCGAAGAAATAACCGCGCTGCGCCGCGCCGAACGCAGAGCCAAGAGTGTGGCCAAAATGCGCGCCGCCAAGCGCTCTCCTACATCCGACTTCGCTGATGCTCTAGCCGAGGTAAGCAGCAGAGGTTGGTCGTAGGTATCCCACAAAGCTTCCGGGCGCTGGTTGGCCTCCGCTGCATCGGGTCGCCTTAGGAGCCGATACTTTCGTGTGTCAGCGCACCTTCGCGCCCTCGCTGATCACGGCCGTGTGACACTGCGGAATCCTCCCCAGCGCCCTGTTGATTGCGAATAATTGTTAAGCCTCCGGCAGGAAATGCCAGTTTTCGGCATCCTGTCCCGTAGCGCGGACCTGCTGCCGCCAGCAAATTGCACAAATCAGGCGATTTTCTTTAATATCGTCATGGCATCTTACTTGCACACCTCCTGCTGGCCTATAATTCGGGAGGACTAACCCAGTGCCGATGGCGACTCGCGGAAACAAGAATTGGAATAACCCAGAGCAACTGGCTGTGCCTTCTTCCACGCCTACTTCCTTCGACCAGATGGTCAAGCAGCTGGGGCTTTCCCCGGAGCAGTACGAAAGTTCTGCCGTGCTGAAGGAATGGGTGCGCAAGAACAAAGACGTCAAATACGTCCCCACGGCCTTGCTGCAAGCCTGGGGCTTCAAGGTGGATAGCAACCTCTGAGCTTTTCTTTAATCCCCCTGCTCCTCTGATTCCCACTGCTCGCAACACAGGCACTCGGATGCCTTGCCAGTACCTGCCCGAGGAATTTGCTACCAGATCAGCTTCAAGCCGAATTGAACCTGCCGCGAAGTGGTGGAGGTGCTGCTGATTGCCCCCGCGGTGCCTGAGACACCTGAGGGCGTGAAGATAATAAGATTCGGTGTGTTGAAATTGGCGCGGTTCAGCAGATTGAAAATTTCGGCGCGGAATTGCAGGGCCAGCCGTTCCCGGAGCGCAGTTTCTTTCAGCACTGAAAAATCCCACGTTGCCAGTCCGGGGCCGATCAAGGTGTCCCGTCCCAGGTTGCCGTAAAAGCCGCTGTTGGGCGGCGGCGCCAGGAACGCGCTGGGATTGAACCATTGGTTCGGCCGGCCAAGAATCACCCGCCCCGTGAAATCGGGATTCACAAACGGCCGCACAGGATTGCGCGTATCGCCATTGTTCGACGGGTTGTAGCTGAGCTGTGGGGTAAAGGGGAAACCCGACTGCAGAGTGACTATGCTGTTTATTGACCAGCCGCCGGCAAGAGCGTTGCGCCAGCCTTCTAAATCTCCCCCCAGCGCGTGACCGCGCCCGAATGGCAACTGGTACATGCTGTTGATCACGGCCACGTGCCTTACATCGTAAGTGGCCAGCCCGTAGTCCGCGTGCAGGTCGAAGGGATTCGACACCAGCCCCGGCGCGTTCCCCGCCGTCGTGCCGTTCAGTGAATCGCCGTCGTCCAAGGCTTTCGACCAGGTGTACACGCCACGCAAGGAAAAGCCATGGCTGAAGCGCCGGTTCACGTCAACCTGGAGGGCGTTGTAGTTGCTGTCGCCGCGAGAAAACCACGTCCAGGTGTTAGCGAGACTGGGATTCGCCTTGGACCTGCCCGCCGGAATGTAGAAGGTGCCGGCGGGAACGGGAGCATTGGCCAGCGCCCCGGGGAACTTGGCAGGAAATCTGGCCGGGCATGGCGCCGCCGGACAAATAGTGGGGACTGGCTCGTTGGCGTCCAGGCCGATGATTTGGTGGTAGCCGTGGCTCCCGATATATGCCACGGTCAAGCCCGTGTTGGGCGAGAGTTCCTGCTCGACTCGCAAGGACCAGGAAATCAGGGTTGGCGTTTTCAAATCTGGCTGCACTCCTCCCGGAATGATTTTGGCCTTTGCCGGCACGGCGGCGGCGGGATCGAGAGGAAGCGACGACACGGGCACAGAGGCGATGCTGTAGGTTGCATTGAAGGGGGCGTTCTGGTCCGCCCGGTATCCCAGCGCATCCTGCAGATCGTTGTACATGCCAAAGCCGGCGCGAAACACGGTCTTGCTGCTGAAGGGGCTCCAGGCTAAGCCCAGGCGCGGTTGCGCCAGAAACTTGGCGTGATTCACGGTGAAAAGCGAATCTCCTGCCACCGGCTTGCTGGAAATGACGCCATCATTGAACCCATAGTTGGCGGCGCGTCCGTGCGCCTCATTCCACCCGGTGGTGAATTCGGCGCGGAACCCCAAAGACAAGGTCAAGGATGGCGTCATGCGAATGGTGTCTTCGCCGTACCAGGCGCCCAGCAGCGAGCGCCAGTTCATCTCCGTGAGCGCCGGATCGTAAAGAAAACTTGCAATCTTCCCCTGCAGGAACGTTTGCAGGCTGGCGAAGGTGGCTTGCCCGTATTGGCTGAGAGCCAGCGTCTCGTTGGACTGGAACGGCTGCAGCCACGCTCCCAGGGTGAACTGGTGGCGGCCCCAGGTGAGCGCCAGGCGGTCCTCAAAGGTGTAGAGATTGCGCGCGACCCTGAGATTGCTGCCGTTATTGCTGCCGGCCAGCCCGATCTGGGCCTGCGGATTGGAGGCGGCGCTGCCCCCCACCACGACCGCGCCTACGGGATGTCCCAGTAGGAAACCGGGCACGCTCGCCGCCGGTGTGCCGGGGGTTGGTTCTCCGGTGAAGAAGTAGCCCGCGCGGGAATAACCCATACGCGCCACATTAACGGTGGACGCCGAAAATGAGTGCGTCTCATCCAGGCTGAACACCTGCTCGCGAAGCGTAAGAGCATCTGTGCTGTAGGGATCGAGCACGGTGGCCGTCAAGTCGTCGCCATCGTCCACGGTGTACACCGCGGCCAGGGAGTCGCGCTCGGTAATTACGCGGTCCAGCCGCAGCGTGCCGAAATCTTCGCGGATGGTTTGCAAGGGGCTGCTGAACACCTGCGCTATGCCGTTGAAGTCAGGCGCTCCGGGGGGAGCAACCGGCCAAAGGCTCAGCAGGGGCTGGACGCTGGGGGCGGCAGCCGCCCGCGAGGCGGCATCGGGCGCAAAGGCCGCCGAAGTCTGATGCAAACGCTGGCGCAGTCCCTCGTAGTTTCCGAACAGAAACGTTTTGTCGGTTTGAAGGGGGCCACCCAGGGCGGCGCCGAACTGGTTGCGCTGGAACGGCGGCGCAGATCCCCGGTCAAAATAGTTGGCCGCGTCCAGCGCGTTGTTTCGTAGAAACTCATACACGCTGCCGTGCAGTTGATTGCTTCCTGACTGGGTGGCGATGATTACCTGGCCGCCCGGATGCTTGCCGTATTCGGCGCTGTAAGAATCGCGCAGCACGTTGAACTCGCGTACCGCGTCCACGCCCAGCAGTTGCTGGCTGGCCCCGCCGGGCTGCATGTTGTTCTCCGCCGCGCCTGTGTATTCCACTCCATTCAACAGAAAAAGGTTCTGCTGCGGCCGGTTCCCCGACACTGCGAAGTTGTTCCCCGTGGTGGAATTCGAAACTCCAATCCCGCCCGTCTTTTCCCACGTGAAGTTCACAATGCCGGGATTAAGGGTAAGCAGCAAGTCGTAGCTGCGCCCGTTGAGCGGCAGGTCCTTAACCTGCTTCTCTCCCACCAGGCCGGATATGTCCTGCGTGGTCAGGCTCACCAGCGAAGCGTCTTCCGTGACCTTGATCTGCTGGCTCACGGGCCCGACGCGCAGACTGAAATTGACGCTGGCATCCTGTCCCACTACAAGTCGGACGCCGCCGCGGATGGCCTGCGCAAACCCGTCCTTTGCGACCCGCACCTCATACTGTCCGGGAGGCAAGGCAAACAGCCGGTATCTCCCGGCCTGGTCGGTCTGGGCGGCCCGCGATATCCCTGTATCCACGTTTTTTGCCGTTACGGTCGCCGCGGGCAAGACCGCGCCGGACTGGTCGGTTATCAGGCCGGAGAGCTGCGCCGACACCTGGGCGTGCGAGAACGGGGCGAAGAAGCAGCAGAGCAGAAATGCCGCCACCGTAAGGCGGACAGTTCGACTCCTGACCCTGCCGGCAGCAAGGCGGGGAAAAAAAAGAGAGTTCCTGTGGCGGCAAAAACGCTCAACCGTGTCCATGCTTTTCCAACGTGAATCCTATGTCGCGACCCAGAACGAGAAGTGTATATGACAGTCAGTTTTTGTGTCCAATCTGATATGGTTGTGAACGGCTCCGCAAGGCTCTTCAAACATTCAGCGCCGTCGCTGTTCTGTTGACCAGGACTTGTGGGCTGTGTAGGATTCCACTCCTCATGGCCAGGCGCGCACAATCGCGGCAGAAGAACGCCGCTGAACAACTGCTGAAGCCTCGCGAAGCCGCTCTCGAGCTGCGCATCAGCTTGCCCACCATCAAGCAGTGGATTTACAGGAAGAAGATCCGCAGCGTGCGCACCCCCGGCGGTCATCACCGTATTCCGCGGGCGGAGGTGGACCGGCTGCTGTATCGCTCCCGCGGCCACAACGAGGCGGTTCGCCAGGAGGTGCTGCGACGCATCAGCGGCCGCAATCAACTGGTAGGACGCATCGAGGAAGTGCGCATCAGCGGCCTCATGGCGGAAGTCAAAATCTCCATCGGCGGGCAGCGCATCACCTCCATCATCACCGCCAGCTCCGCCCGCGAAATGCACCTCAAACCCGGTCAGACCGCCGCCGCCCTTATCAAGTCCACCGAGGTCATGATCATCCGTGTCTAGTCCCGGCGCATCCGGATTGGAACTCCCCAACGTCGCGTGCGCGCCCATAATTGACGACAGGAAAACGCGCCAACACAGCCGATTTTCCGAGGAGACCTTGCATGACACCCCGAGCACGGCATCTCTGGATTGCGTGTCTCTGTGGAATTGTTATTTCCGCAGTGCTGCTGCGTCTCTACGCTGGCGTGAATCCTGATCAACATCCCGCAGCAAGCCGAATGGTGTTTGTGGCGCAATTCCCCGGGTGGCTTGCCTGCGCTTATTTCCTTCCAGGCAGTTTTGAGAGCACCAGCCTTGCAAGTTATGTCGAGATAGGGCTCCCGGTGAATGCGGCTGTGTACGCAATTATCATCTTCGTAGCGGCAACACTGCTCAAGCGTGGCAGAGATTCGGGCGGGGGTGAGAAGAACAGTCGAGCCGCTCGCGACATCGTGGCCGGCTGAAGGAATGCGTTCACACCGCAAGCCGGGCTTTCCTCCTGGCAACCCAAACCATAAAGGCCCGGAGCGTTGGCTCCGGGCCAGTTTCCATACTCAGAAGGTCACGGGAGACCTGCTCGCTACCGCAATTAGGGCGTGGCTTGCGCCTGGATGTTGAGCACACCCGTGTAGGTGTCGGCCGGAAGCTGCGGCACTACCGTGGTGTCAATGTTGTAGGCCAGACTGTCGGTCCGGGTGCCGTTGGTGTTGGTGTTGCCGGTGATCGTGGTGTTGCCGATGAGCACCCCGGAGGCAGCCGCATTGAACGGGCTAACGGTGGTGCAGGAATTAAACGGTCCGATGCCGCCTACCTGCACGCCGATGGCGGAAGACGGTATGGTCGCCGTGTTGCCGGCGGTGGCCGGATTCAAAGCTGCCGTCGCACTGCTGAAATAGGCCCACACGGCGATGTTAGTCCGCCCTGGTTTCAATACCCACGCTGTAACCACTGTGGACGGGTTGCTGCCCGGGTTGGAAGCGTTGTTGGGCGCCAGCGTGAAGTTCACGGTAGTGCCCGCGGTCACGGTCACGGTTAGCGATTCGCCCAGCGTGGCGTTGAACTGCACTTGGCCGGTGTTGGAATTGCCGGGCGATGCTGCGGTTGCGATGCTGCTCAGCATGGTCATCGCTACCGCTACTGCCAGCACGCTGGCAAAAAGATGAAAGCGAGCCTTCATGGTCTCTCCTTGGGTTTGGTACGGCATCTCTGTCCCGAGGGTTGGGCCCTCTGTCCAGGATTGGGACTTAGTCCTGTTTTGGGACAGGCCCAAGTATTGGCCCCCGCACCTACTTAGTCCACATAACCAAGGTCACGGACCCTTTCTCCAGTCATCTGGATGGAATGCCTTTGAGCGGCTGCATTGTGTCAGTTCGGGGTTGAACTTACGCTTGCAGCTACAGTGATAAACATTTGCCTTTCAATCATTTAGGACTTCCCTACTACCCGCGTAGCGGCCGTCGAAACCAGCTTGCGGCCGGTGCTCAACGCTAAGGCGGCAGGCTGGTTAGCAGCATAAAGAAGCGGAGCCTGTTTGAGAGGCGAAAACCCGGCTCTTTCCATCCCCAGGCGAGCTTCGGGGTTCTTCATGAAAGTTTGCCAGACGAACTGGCTGCGTGCGTTTTCCGCCATCAGGAGGCTTATGCCCACATCAATGCCGAGCATGTCGCGGCTGGCCCAG
>DATEGM010000110.1:0-8131 GCA_035280085.1 Terriglobales bacterium | reverse complement strand
AGCGTTAATGAGGCCGTAAAAGCCGCTTCTGGCAAAGCTGCGAGCGCGTAAGCTCGTCATACATGAGGTAGCGATGAGCTTCGTAAGAGATTAGAATTGCACCTAGTTCGTGGAGGGCGGTTAGCTCAGCTGGTTAGAGCGCGTGCCTTACAAGCACGAGGTCGCAGGTTCGAGCCCTGCACTGCCCACCAAGCCCGTCGGGCCTATCCGCTAGAGACTCTTCGAAATTGCTGAGCTGTCCTCTTCACCGTATGTTGCCAACATCGGCAGTGGCATAGGTGGAGGAGTTCTCTGCCTGGCGCGACACGGTCTGAGGGCGACCATTTTGAGCGGGGAATGCTCACCGCAAAGCAGAGGCTTCTTCCCAAATTTGTAGGCTATGAGATGGCCCTGGGGAGCGTGGACTGGTGGATCAGGTCGGAAGATCTGCCCGACTCCGGAGACAATGCCAACCGACCGAGGGAAGGTTCCCAATTGAGGCCCGCTCTTTGATGCGTGCTCACGAAGCCAATTCGAGGTTTCAACGCCGAGCGGGGGCGGCAGGTTGGGCCATCAGGCCGCCCTGTGTTGCGGGCCGGAATGCAGCAGATGAGGATGGCTCTTGCTGATGTGGGAAGTCACATCCGCGCCTAGACTCTCGAGCGAGTCACATGCGGCGAATTGCTGATCGCAATGAGCGCATTGGAAGGTGAGGGGGTCGTATTTCACCACTCTGAGGTTTGACTCGTACATGGCGCACCTCTCCACCTGCCGTTGCAACGAGGCTTCCATATCACTGGCTACCGCAACCATTTGTGAACAAAACCACTTACAGTTTGGCAGCGGGTCCGGGTTCAGGCGTGCTTGGTAATAGTTACCGTGGCGGGGAAAAGGTGTTTATCCACAACCGCTCACAAGTGGTTGCTCTGAAGACCGCGCACTCTGACACCGGCGTAACCGTTTAGCAAGCGCAATCCCTTTCTATACTTCTTCCATATGCCGGAATCAGAACCGTGGCTGGTGCTGCTGGTCGTGCTTTTTGCTGGGTTTGCGGTGGCAGATTCTGACAGGCGGGTTAAGGCCCTGCTGACGATTATTGGCTGGATAGTCGCCGGGAATGTCCTGGGAGTGGTAATCGGTATGGCCTATGGGTTTTCCTCCGCTGGAGCCGTGCAGGCTGCCGAACTGTCGTCGTTCACGGTAGGCACCGCTGCGTCAATGGAATGTATGAGACGCAACCGGAGGGTACCGCCGCAATATTCAGGTCGTGCCCGGCGACACAGGCTGGCTAAACGGGGAATCGTCATGAGCCGGCCCGCCCGAGTACAATAGCGGCGTTTGCCTATGCTCCGCCGGCGCTGCATGACCGCACTTCTCTCCTGCATGATTTTTCTGCCTGTCTGCAGTGCCCAGGTGGCTCCTGCCCAGTCCGAAACACACCCCGTAGTGATTGGCGAATTGCTCGACATAAACGTTGTGGGCGAACCCGAGCTTTCGGGCACGGCCGTGGTGCAGCCGGACGGAAGGATCACGCTGCCGCTTGTGAACGGTGTTCACGCCGCTGGGCTCACCCTCAAACAGCTGAAAAGTGAACTGGAGCAGAAGCTGAGGCAGTTTGTAGCTCAGCCTCGCGTAACCGTGGTTGCAGCCGGGATGGCTGAGCAGCGGCAGACGGGGATTGCGCCCGACGCGCCTCGTCCGTGGAGGCTGCCGGATCTGTGGCCGATCCGCTAACCCGCGCTTGTGACCTGCTGAGCTTTTCCCTAAGCTGTTCCCGCAGCACGGGAATCCGGCGTTGCCCAAAAAGGAGCTTTCGCTCCCGTTTCGGCTCACAGTCCGTATGTAATTCTTATCCGATCCCTGCATCTCCGCTTCACTAGGGTGCGAAGAATCAATGGCTTAAGAAGTGGTACGAAAGTTGCTATGGATGTGGGTGTCAGAAGGTAAGGGTAAGAGGGTGGGCCTTATGAAGCTCTCATTCGATAACACGGCATACAGGCTCTGGCTACAGGAGATCATGAAGCAGTTCGTGCTCACGGTGCGGCCTGGGACGAATCACTGGTATCTCAGTCACTCCATCGTTTAAGTAGCGTCCGCTCAGAAGCTTTGGACGGGGCGGCTTGTTGGTTTCGTAAGTCTTTGCAGCCAGAGTAAAGCGGCGTCAAGGGTGGAAGATTTGACGCCAATCTGGCCACCATTTAACATCCAAATTGTCCACCCGGCTCACCTCTGAGCCGGAAGCGAACACTGCCTCCAAACTAGCTGAACTGGTTTTGAGGTGAGGGCCGTTTTGGCCCGAGTGATTGCGCAAAGCGGGGACGTAGTTCAGTTGGTTAGAACGCTGCCCTGTCACGGCAGAGGTCGCGAGTTCGAGTCTCGTCGTCCCCGCCATTCATTCTAAAGCAGTTCGTGGATGGTGCTTTCACTTCGGCTTACCCACAATTTCACCCACAGCCTCACTGGTTTCCTCTTGCACGTCGCAATTCGATCTGCTATATACTGAACTATATGGTTCAGTATAACCAAGCCCGCCTCGACGCTTCGTTCGCCGCGCTGTCGGACGCGACCCGGCGCGGCGTGCTGGAGCAGCTCGGCCGCGCCGACGCTTCGATCACGGACCTCGCCGGGAAGTTCCATATGACCCTCACGGGCATGAAGAAGCATGTTGGCGTGTTGGAGCGGGCAGCGCTCGTCACTACTGAAAAGGCCGGGCGGGTCAGAACCTGCAGGCTTGCCATGCGCGCGCTGGAAGAAGAGGCCGCCTGGATCGAGCGGCACCGCCAACTCTGGAGCGCACGCTTCGACGCGCTGGACAAGATTGTCGAACAATTGAAATGCAAGGAGAAGGCTGATGCCCGAAGGAAAAGAAGGTAGGTCCGCCGCCATGAACCGCACCGCCGTGGAACTCAAGTCCGACCGCGAACTCGTCGTGACGCGAACGTTCAATGCCCCGGCGCACATCGTCTTCGAAGCGTGGAGCAAACCCGAATTGTTCAAGCGTTGGTGGGTTCCGAAGTCGGCGGGCATGTCAATGCTCTCGTGCGACATGGATGTGCGCACCGGGGGCGCGTATCGCTTCGTGTTCAGCCATCCGGCCTTCGATCAACCGATGGCGTTCTTCGGCACGTACCGAGAAGTGACGCCGCACAAGCGCCTCGTCTGGACGAACGAAGAAAGCGACCAGGGCGCCGTGACGACGGTGACGTTCGAAGAAAATGCCGGCAAGACGCTGGTCACCCTCCACGAACTCTACCCCACAAAAGCGGCCCGCGACGAAGCCCTCGCCGGTTCGGCGGAAGGCCTGCCCGAACAGTTCGCGCAGCTGGATGAATTGCTCGCAGGCAGATCGTGACCACACCGCGACCACGGCGTATGGAAGGGATGACGATGACACACACGATCACCGACGTGAGGACGATATGCTCAGACGCGATTTCCTGAAGACTGCCACAGCGACCGCAGTGCTGACTGCGACCCTTCCCGTTCAAGCCAAGGAGACCCCCGCCATGTCGAATGCGAATTTTGCCGACGTCAATGGCCAGCATATCTTTTACAGCGTGCATGGCGCCGGCAAGCCGCTCATTCTTCTTCACGGGGGCATCAACCCAGACTGCTTCGGGAGTAATCTGGCCGAACTGGCCAAGGGCCGGCAGGTGATCGCCGTCCATCTCCAGGCGCATGGGCGCACGCCAGACACCGCCAGGCCACTGCGCTGTGAAACGCTGGGCGACGACATCGCCGCTCTGATCGGCCATCTGAAGCTCGGCAAGGCCGACGTAATGGGCTACTCGCTGGGCTCCTTCGTCGCGCTGCAGAGTGCCATCCGCCATCCGGACGTGGTGGACCGGCTCGTGCTGATGGCCGCGAGGATGAGGCAGGACGGCGCTTATCCGGAGGTGGTGGCGGCCTTCAATCAGTTGGAGGCCAACGCTGCCATGCTCGGCGGTAGCGTCAAGGCATCGCCGTTAGGCCAAGCCTATCCCGATGTTGATTGGACGAACCTCTTCAGAAAGGTCGGTGACCTGACCAAGCGCAACTTCGACTGGAGCGCCGACGTCGCCAAGCTTCAGGCTCGCACCCTGCTGGTCTTTGCCGACGCTGACTGCATCCGGCCCGAACACATGGTCGAGTTCTGGAAGGCGTTGGGAGGCGGCCAGCGCGATGCCGGGATCGATGGCTCACTGCGGCCCGCAAACCAGTTCGCAATCGTGCCGAACGCCACCCACTACACGCTCGCCGTCGAGCCGATGCTGCCGGAGATCGTCGAGCGCTTCCTCGGAACCAAATAGAAGGTATCGGCTGGCGACTCCCGCTACGTCGCCTGCGGCGACTCGCTCACACCGCCAGAACGCCTCAAGTTCGAGTCTCGTCGCCCCCGCCATACCTTACCCGGCTAATTGCTTAAAGAGATCCTTCGCTGGGCTCAGGATTTCAGCACGCGGCGCAGAGGCCACCAAATGCCTCAACTGCGCTGCGCTTAAGATTTGGCAGGCGGGTCCCGCTGCCCTAGCTGGCACGCCTGCTGCTGGCTTGCCGCGGCTCCGGCTTGGGCTTCGGCTTGCTCTTGCCCTGTAGATTGAGGGCCACGGCGGCGCGGATGAGATCCTTTAACGCGGCCTCATTGATCTGGTCGCCTTCGCGGATATCAATGGCGCGCCGGACGTTCCCCTCCAGGCTGGAGTTGAATAGGCGGGAAGGATCCGGCAAGGCTGCTCCCTTGGCAAAAGTCAACTTGACGACGCTTTTGTAGGTCTCTCCCGTGCAGACCATGCCGTCGTGGGAGAAGACGGGGGTGCCTCCGGTTGTCGGCTTGACCCACTTCAGCTCTTCGACGACCTCAGGGTCAGCCTGGTGAATGATCTGGCGCACTTTGGCCAGCGTCTTCCCGCGCCAGTCGCCTAGTTCGTTTATTCTCTCGTCAATGAATGCAGAGGCAGATTGCGTAGGCTTTTTCATGTAGAGCTCCATTCTCGGCACTTAATTTAACCGCATTTCGCATTAGCTGCAATTTCTGTTCAGCCCCGGAGTGCGCCACGGAATCCCCTGGCGCCATAGAAAATTCCGCACCGTTGTGATAAAGGAAAACAGTGTCGTAGTGGCGAATTCCCGCAGCAGAACTGCCCCACTCAAGCCAAAAAGCGGGCTTGAGTGGGCCACCCCAGACAGCCAGGATTGGCTCGCTCGTATCAAGCCGCTCGTCTCGAAAACAATCGTCGAATGACGTGGCCTTTCCACATCCACAATCCGGAAAGGACCATGAGAGGAAAAAAGACAAACCGAGTAGGAGGAGCATAACCCGGAAGTTTGTCGAACGGACTGTAGATGTAGCCGAATATGGGAATGGCAAAGATCAGGTGAATCCAGCGAAAGATGGAACGCTGGCTGGGAATATTCATGGGCCGCCTCCGCGAGCGTGGTGGTTGCGAGGTTTTGCGATCTCCTCTGGTTACGTTTTTTTAGCCGCCGGGGGCGACCAGTTGGGAGTCTCCACGCCGAACTGCCTGGCGTACTCGGCGTTCAGCCGCTGCCAGCCTTCGAACTTCATGGCCGCGGGGCCGACGATGCGTCCCATGGGCTGGCCGGCGAGAAGCCGATCCAGCACATCGAAGCAAATGTGCCACCCCGCCGCACCCATGGCGATGAAGCGATGACCGATATTGGTCCACAGGGTCAGGCGCGTGCCGCCAGCGACGGCTTCGAGTTGCCAACGCATATCGAAGTCACCCCAGGTGTACTCCAGCAGGTTGGGAGCATCGGCTCGCTTCACGGTGGTTTCAGTAATCCGCGGCGCGGGCGCTCCCACGGTGGCGAGCTTTACGGTGCTTCCCGGGACAGCCAGGCTGCCATCAGCGTCAAACGGAGCCCACTCGCGCAGCTGCGCCGGGTCGGTGAGCGCCTGCCAGACTTTTTCCGGCGGGTGGCGCAGCTCTCGGACTAGGACGAGCGTCCACTTCTCTCCGTCTTTTTGTATCCGCGCCCCGCTGGCCGGACCCGGGGTGTACTGCGGGCGATTGCTCATCTGGCTTCTCCGCCGGCTTACCAGCTCTTCAGTTGCGTGACCTGAAGGAGATTGCCGCAGGTGTCGTTCAGCATGGCGATCCTTGAGGCGGTCACGTCGGTGGGCGGCATGGTGAACTGGGCGCCGCGCCCTTTCATGCGCTCGTAATCGGCTTGGACGTCGTCGGTGAAGAACATGGCCGCAGGCTGGCTTTGCTGAAACATGGCCTGCTGGTAGGCCTTCGCTGCCGGATTGTTATTGAGCGCGAGTTGCAGTTCGGCGCCGTCCGGGTTCTCTGGCGAGGCCACGGTAAGCCACCGAAACGGTCCCTGGCTGAAATCGGCCTTCTTCACGAACCCCAGCACTTCGGTATAAAAGCGCAGGGCCTTCTCCTGGTCGTCAACGTACACGCTAGTCAGTTTTATCTTCATCATTTCCTCGCATTATTAGATTCGCGGGCGCTGCCGCGTCATTTCGTCTTCTTTTTCGCTTTCGTTGGTGTTGACCGCTCCATGCGGTCGAGGTGGCGTTCGAGAGCATCTACGTGAGCGGACCAGAAGCGGCGGAATTGGGCCAGCCAGGCATCGAACTCCTGAAGTGGTCCCGGCTTCAACCGGTAGAGACGGCGCTGTGCATCCACCGTGGCTTCCACGAAACCGCCCTCGCGCAGCACGCGCAGGTGCTTGGACACGGTTGTCTGCGGCATACGCAGTTGGCGCTCGATCTCTCCCACCGACTGTTCTGACGAGGCCAGCAGGCTCAAGATGGCGCGGCGGTTCGGTTCCGCGATAATTTCGAAGACGGATTCCACGCTCTTTATATACGCCACTTAGCATATACGTGTCAAGGCATATAATACAGGAGAGTTTTGGGGCAGCGTGCAGGTGGAGCTACAAAGGTTAACGCGAGGAAGATTCTTGCCTGCGCTTGGCTCGTTTGCCGGTCCGTTCGCAAGTCTTACAGGTGCGAACGAGGTAGACCTTGCCATCGCGTACCGTTACTTCCTCGCGGGTGTTGCTGGGGGTGAGGGGATGTCCCGCCTGGCAGTGGGTTTTACGCGGGCGTTCCTTTTGGTCGCGGAACTCGGAGGCGGAACTCATGAGGGGAAGGCTTCCCATGCATAGAGCCTCAAGAGAGGGGCGAAGATACTGAAAATTGCCATAAACCCGCAGTATTACGTGAGTGATGGCTAGATGTACGGCGTGATGCTGCAAAAGGGAGAGGCGCCGGGTGCACAAACTCGCTGGTGTGCGGGCATCCTGATCAGACATTGCCCTTCAAGTCATCAAACTTGGCATGGCGCTGCGACCACCAGCGGCGAAGCGCAATGGCCGACCACACCGCCTCCACCAGCCCGAAGGGCCAGGCTCCCTGCAGGAATCCGTAAACTGAGCCCAGTACACAGGCGCCGGCGAAGGCCAGAATGAACCACGCGCTGCGCCGTTCCAGGGCATAGCAGACGACCATGAGGGTGACGGCCAGTAAGCCGAAGGCTGAAAGTGGGGTCATGGGCTTCCTTCAAACCTCGCCGGCAATTGTACGGCGTGGTGTAACTGTTCTTCGCCGAACAGGACCGCTGGGCCGTAACACCCGCTTGTGACCACCGTCATAGCTGACCACAGTGGCGGCGTGTGATAAAACAATCGGTCGCCCCCATGACGCCGGTGCCACCCGAACCCGCTCCCGTCAAACCCCTGTCACCTTCAATTTCCTACAGCGAGGCCGCGTGCTGAGGGCCCTGCTGATCCACCTCTCCGAAAACCGTCCCATTCGGGCCATCGCCGAGCGCTCCATCGTCGGGCTGCGCATGTCTCGCCGTTTTGTGGCCGGGACCACGGTGGAGGAGGCGCTGGCTGCTGCCCAGGCGGTCAATCGGCTCGGCATGGGCGTGAGCCTGGACAACCTGGGCGAGAACGTCACCAACGCGCGAGAAGCGCGGCAAAGCGCCGAGGTGTACCAGCGCCTGCTGCACGAAATTGAAGAGCGCAAGCTGCAGGCCAACGTCAGCGTCAAGCTTACGCATATGGGTCTGGACGTGGATGAAAAGCTGGCGCGCGAGCTGGTCAGCGGGCTGGTAGCCAAGGCGGGGAGCAGCAACCCGCGCAATTTCGTGCGCGTGGACATGGAAGGCTCGCCCTATACGCAGCGTACGCT
>DATEGM010000109.1:0-2477 GCA_035280085.1 Terriglobales bacterium | reverse complement strand
GCCTGCCACCCCGCGCTCGTAGAGGTGAGAGATATCGGAGACCGATGAGCCGAAAGCGCTGAATACCGGCCCCAGGGCGAAGAGGTAAACGGTTTGGAGCCCAAGCTTTTCGGCCACGCCACAGGCAAACAGCCCGCCGTTGCCGCCGTAGGCGAACAGCGCGTGGCGCGAAAGCTTCTCCCGCAGGTCCGCCTGCGCCTCGTTGACCAGTTCGGCAACCATGCTGAAGGCACGGTCAATGACGGCTTGGCAGGCCTGTTCCGTGGAAAGCTGCAGCGGATGAGCGACCAATTCCTCAATCGTCTTGCGGGCCAGTTGAGCGTCGAGCTGCTTGGCGCCGCCGAGAAAGTAGTCGGGATTGATCAGGCCAGCAGTTACGAACGCGTCGGTGAGCGTCGCCTGGTCGCCACCCAGCCCATAGCAGGCCGGGCCAGGAAACGAGCCCATGCTTTCTGGGCCAAGCTGAACCTGTGCGCGCCCGCCAGGCTTGACCACGCTGCCGCCACCTAGAGCGATGGAACGTAAATAGGGCAGCGCCACGTTCACCGTGATTCCGAAGAAGTCGGAGGGCTTGCGCATGATGGGCTCCGACTTCCGCAGCACTCCGACTTTGGCCGTGGTACCCCCCACGTCGAGTGCAATTACATCATTCAGACCGTAGTGTCGCGCCACATAGGCGCTGCCCTGCAAGCCGAGGATAGGGCCGGATTCGATGGTGTCAATTGCCTTCGTCTTGTAAATGCCGGCCACGCCGCCATTCACGTGGCTGACCAGGAAGGCGCCGGGATAGCGGTAGTTTTCGCGCAGCTCGTCTTCGGCCTTGAAGAGCGTGGAGGCGAGCGCGCCGTGGGTGTAGGCATTGATCAGCGCGTAGCAAGTACGGGTGCTGTCGTCGGCGCCCTTGGCCATGTCGCTGCCGGCCAGCACGGGCACCGAGCCCAGGAAATGATCAGGGTACTGCCGGTCAACAATCTTCTTGATTGCAGCTTCCTGCTGCTGGTATCCGGCGCTGCCCTGCAGGCTGACGCAAATGCGGCGCACGCCATTTTCCAGCAGCGAGCGCACCGCGTTCATGATGACCGTTTCATCGCGGGAGCCGTTCAGGCCAACAACGTCGCCTCCGGCCAACAGCCGACCAAGTACCACGCTGGGCGACTGTTTGCCGTACAAATCCTTCTCGTGACCATGGGAAACCAGCAGGCCGATGCGGGGACCACGCTGCTCCGCCAGCACGTTGGAGGTGATAGTGGTCGACCAGCGGATCAGTTCCACGTTTTCCAGCAGGTCCATCGGCTCCGCAAAACCCAGCTTGGCCGCGCCCTGCGCCAGGCATTCGAAGAGACAGACGGTGAGGTCGTGAGGCGTGGAATCCACCTTGACGCAGACCACCTGGTCACCGCTGGTGAAGATGCCATCGGTCAGAGTGCCGCCCACATCAATGTCTACTGTCCACACGAGACGGTCACCTCGGAGCAGGAGAGATGTTTGAGCAGGTCCTGCGAACGCATGGTCCAGCCGAAAAATGACTCCACATTGAATACGGTGGCTAGTTGCGCGCTTGGAGCGCCAGCCTGCATGGTGCCGTCCACCAGGAGAATGGGCCAGTAGTCGAGGAAGTAGGCGTCGCGCAGCGTGGATTCCACGCAGACATTGGTGGCAATGCCGGTAAAGAACAGGTAGCGGATGCCGCGCACGCGCAATTGCGCGTCCAGAGTGGTGCCGGCAAAACCGCTGTAGCGGGTTTTCACGATGACCAGGTCGCCGGTTCGAGGCGCCAACTGGTCAACGATGGCGAAATCCCAGGTACCCTCGGTGAGCAGTTTGCCTTTCAGTTCCGGCCGCTGGCACATCAAACGCATGGCCAATTCCTTGCGCGAATTGGGAGAGCTGGGGCCGCCAGCATTGCTCAAGTCGGGCTTGTAGCCCATTTGCAGATAAACGATGGGAATGCCGGCCGTACGTGCGGCCTCGAGCACAGGCCGGATGGCGCTGATAACGCGCGGAGCGTCCGAGATGTCCACACCGCCCAGATCCAGCATGCCGCCCTTGCTGGCGAAGGCGTTCTGCATGTCCACCACGACCACGGCGGAGCTGGCAAGGTCAACTTCTACCGCCTCGGGCTTGGCATCGAGCCTGATCATCGGCTGGGATCGCTAACGGTTCTCGTACAGCTTCTTTATCAGCTGCCCTTTCATTTCAAAACGCGGCAAGGTGCCCGAGGGCACCAGCTCCACGTGCGACGGCACATTGAGCACGGCTTTGATCTTGCGCTCCAGGGCAGCGCGCAAGTCTACCAAGTCGGCCGCTGCCTCGGCGAACTCGGCCACCACCTTCAACGGCGGTTTGACTCCCGGCCCGGGCGAATCCAGCAGAATCTGTATTTCTCCCGAAGTTTTGGGATAAAAGCTGGAGACCACGTCCCGCACCGCGGAAGGAAAGACGTTCACTCCGAGCACGATCAGCATATCGTCGGTGCG
>DATEGM010000108.1:0-14992 GCA_035280085.1 Terriglobales bacterium | reverse complement strand
GTTGCTGCGGGACAGGTACTGCACCCGTTTCTTGGCGGCGGTGCGTGCCTCTGCGTCCGTCAATAGTATCTCATTTATAGATTCAGGTTTACGGTTTTCAGTTTCACCAAGAACGTACTCGATGGTCTCGGGAATCTGGTCAAAACGAATGCCGCCGTCCAGAAATGCAGCCACCGCAACCTCGTCGGAAGCATTGAGGGCAATAGGCTTAGCGCCGCCTGCCCGGGCTGCTTCGTAGGCCAGCCGCAGACATGGGAACTTTTCCATATCGGGAGGCGTGAAGTCGAGGTGCCGCAGGTCCATGACCGGGAAGCGCAGGCTGGAAGAGACGCGCTCTGGCCAGGTGAGGGCGTAGAGGATGGGAAGGCGCATATCGGTTACGGAGAACTGGGCCAGAATGCTGCCATCCACGAATTCCACCATGGAGTGAATGGTGGATTGAGGATGAACGATGACCTTTACCTTTTCTGGCGGCACACCAAAGAGGCGGCAAGCCTCGATCACCTCGAACCCTTTATTCATCAAGGTGGCGGAGTCAATGGTGATACGCTTCCCCATCTTCCAGGTGGGGTGATTGAGCGCCTGTTGCACCGTAATGGAGGCAAATTCCGCCGAAGGGGTGTTCAGAAAGGGGCCGCCCGACGCGGTGAGCCAGATGGCCTCAACTTCCTCCAAGCGGCCGCCACGCAGGCATTGGTGCACCGCATTATGTTCGCTATCTATGGGTAGCAAAGGCTTGTTGTGTTTCCGAGCCTCCGCGGTGAGCAACTCGCCGGCGGCCACTATGCATTCCTTGTTGGCCAAGCCAACAGCTTTTCCGGCTTTTACTGCTTCGTAGGTGGCTTCCAGGCCGGCCACGCCCACAATGGCGCTGACCACGAAATCCACCTCAGGATGGGTCGCAACCTGTACTGTGCCGGGAGAGCCATGGACGACTTTGATTTCACGCAAGCCATCGCGTTGAAAACGCGACCGCAGTTGCCCGGCATCCTCCTCGGCGGCTACCGAAAGAATGCGTGGGCGCCACCGCCGGGCCTGCTCGTATGCGGCTTCCAGGTTCTTGCCCGCCGCCAGGGTGAGCACACGAAACCGTTCCGGGTAAGACTCCACGATGGAAAGCGTGCTCCGCCCGATGGAACCGGAGGAGCCCAGGATGGCGAGGGTTTTCATCAGCAATTAGCAGTTAGCAATTAGCACTTGGCCGTGTAGGGCCATTGCCCCAGCGTTGAGGGCATTACTCGGCTATTTTACGCACTTACCGCGCTCTCGAACCGTAGAACCCAGCATTACAGTCAAATGGCTAAATGCTAATTGCCAAGTGCCAATTGCTGCTACGACAGCACCCGCAAAGCCGCATAGAACCAGATAACCGGCGCCGCCAGCAGCAGCGCGTCAATGCGGTCCAGCATGCCTCCGTGGCCGGGCAACAATGCGCCCGAGTCCTTCACACCCGCCCCACGCTTAATGAGCGACTCAACCAGATCGCCCAGTTGCGCGGCGACGTTGATGGCCGCCGAGAGGATCAGGATCGTCACCAGGGACCAGGGTTGCAGGGCAAAATAGCCGTCGCGGCGCTGAATGAGGTGCGCCTGCAGCAGCGCGGAACTGATGGGTTGCGCATTTACCAGAAACGCCCATCCCACCACCAGGCTGCCCGCCATGGAGCCCACTGCGCCTTCCCAGGTCTTCTTGGGGCTGACGCGCGGTGTCATCAAGTGGCGGCCAAACGCCCGTCCCACGAAGTAGGCAGTGGTATCGCCGGCCCAGACCACCAGCAGCACGTACACCAGCAGGATAGCGCCCGCCCACTGCTGCCGCACCTGCACCAGAAATCCCAGGGGCAGCGCGACATACCCAAAAGCAAAGGCAGAAGCGGCGGCAGCGGGCAGGGCGGTCCTAAAATCGCTGCGTGCCATGGCAATTACCAGGAACACAAACGGGGCAAGCGCTGCCGAAAAGCCCATGGCAACTATGAAGCTGGAAGTCGCAATCAAGGGCTTGCCGGTCATGGTATTCAGCGCCAGAAACAGGAACAGCGCTGCCACGTAGACAAACGTAGGCTTCCACAGCGGCTGCACGTGGTAGTGCTGGGAAAGCTGCAGGAATTCATGTGTGGTCAGCAACGCCACAATCGCCACCACCGCCGAGAGCAGAGGGACGGGCGCGCGCAGCACAATCAGCAAAACGACGGGGATCAGGATGGCCGCGGTGGCAATGCGCTTCCACGGCCCGGAGGCGCGCTCAGTTGCCGTGGCTATGGCTGCCGGCTCCGTTGCCATGATGAGCGTTAATCAGGCCGCCGTAACGCCGCTCCCGCTTTTGATACTCGGCGATAGCTTCCAGCAGGTGCTGGCCGCGAAAATCGGGCCATAGCGTGGGCGTGACGTAAATTTCCGCGTAGGCCAACTGCCAGAGCAGAAAGTTGCTCAGCCGCATCTCGCCGCTGGTGCGGATGACCAGGTCAGGGTCGGGAAGGTGGCGGGTGTAGAGATGTTGCGCGATGGACTGTTCGTCCACCCGCAGGTGATCAATGCCGCCGTTGCAGGCCGCCGCCTTGACCAGGGAATTGAAGGCGTCCACCAGTTCGCTGCGCGCGCTGTAGTTCAGCGCCAGGGTGAGCACCATGCCGGTATTCTTCGCGGTGGATTCGCGTGCCCACTGCATGCGCTCCTGCACCTGCGGCGGCAACTCGTGTTCGCGCCCAATATATTCCAGGCGAATGTTGTTGCGGTTGAGCGTGGGCACTTCCTGCTTGAGGTAGCGGCGCAGAAGGGCCATCAGGAAGCCTACTTCCGTGGTGGGCCGCTTCTTCCAGTTTTCCTCGGAGAAGGCGTAGAGGGTGACCGCCGGAATGCCCGCGCGTGCCGCTGTTTCCACCGTGGAGCGTACGGAAGCCACTCCTGCCCGGTGCCCGGCGATGCGCGGCAGGTGCCGGCGACGGGCCCAGCGCCCGTTGCCGTCCATAATGATGGCGATGTGTTGTGGGAGCCTTTCCGGGTCAAGCCGCAGATAAATTTCCGCTTCCTTGCGGTCCAGACCGGCAGGAGCCTTTGCTTGCGACAACGATAAACCTCTTCTGTGTCACGAAGTTACCACACAGGGGGGCAGAGTGCAATGAACCGTGGTCGGTAGCTGCCGATGGTCAGAAAAGGAAACTTTCCACTCCCGGAGCGCAGCCGAGAATGCTCCCCGTATTCTCGACCGTGCAGGTTTTAAAAGCCCAGAACCTCCGTAATGGTCGTGCATAACTTTGCACAAAAGCCGCAGTAACTCTCATCTTGACAATAGCTTACTCAAAGCGCAGCGTAGCAGGCCGACCGCCTCCAGTGGCGATCAACAGTAAGGCTCTCAGTCCCGGCCCTTCCCGTTTTTGATTACACAGTTCATGTACTTAAAAAGGAAAGAACATGAAAGCGACCACACTTAAGATCTTTGTGCTGGCTCTTGCGCTTTGCCTGCCATCGGCCATGGCACATGCGACGGGATATTCCATCACGATTCCCAGCGTGGCTGGCTACCCGACAACTACAATCAGATTCTCCGCTCCGGGAGTTCTAACTGGCTCCCAAGCTATTGCCGCCAACAGCATCAAAGCCAGCTTTGATGGCGCAAACTTTGCGGCTTCGCCTACCGGGGGACAGTGGGTGACTAACGCCTCCGGCACTTACTTTGGCTTCACCTGCAACCGTTCCTCAGTGGCCTGCATGAATGCGACGCGGGGCAAGGGTTTCTACACCTACAAACTGGTTGGCCCGGCGTTCACCGCTCCCACCACAAAAGGCGTGTTTCACCTGAACTGGGACGTGAATCCTCCGGGCGATGTGGTGCTAGACACTGCCGTGCTTCCCGAACCCAGCAGCATGTTTCTGCTTCTGGGCGGGATGCTCGCCTTGGGTTGGGTCATGCGCAAGAGAGTCATGGCCTGAAGGCATATTTACCATTTGAGGCGGCAGGTGGCCCGCTGCTCAAGGGCCGAGTTGTAGCAGGCAAGGATTGTCCGCCGTTATTGCTGGCACGGCAGCGAGCGAAATCTCGGCAGGAGGAAAGGTGTGCGCCGACGGTATTGCTCGTAGGCTGAGCCGTGTTTCCATAGCAGTTCCTTCTCCTCGATCCACTTGTCCCAGGAGAGCACCAACAGGGCAAAAATGCCTACTCCCCCGAACAGCGCGCTGGGGCTGTTGGCCAGAAGCGCCCATCCGGCCAGCCATAGAATCGCGCCCAGCGCCATAGGATTGCGCGTAAACCGATAGGGGCCGTCGCAGAGCAATACTCGAGTTGGCACCAGGGGAAGCGGAGTGCCCTCGCCCTTCTTGTGTTGCCAGTAAATGGACCATGCCAGCCATGGCACCCCCGCCAGAAAAGCCACAACCGCCAGCCACCGCAGATGGGGAACGCGCGCCGCTAACGACAGTCCGAAGGCCTGGTCCAGCTTGCCGCCGACGAAGACCAATATTGCCGGAATCAGGACAAGCTCCAGCGTGGAACCGAACAGGGTAGCAGCCAGCAAATGGGCGAAGCGGTGAGGAGAGCCGGAGCGGCGGACCAGGAACGCCAAAACCGGCTTGAAGTGAGCTTGTTCCTTCATTGGACCTAAAACACTACCCCATGATCAGGTTCTGAAACGTGAAATGAAAGTAGCCCGCCACTGCAGTGGCGGGAAGGTCAGCTTTTTCCATTAAGTCCTGGCGGGACGGCTGAACGCAGGTGGGGAGACTCATCCGTCCCTGACCGGACTGGAACTCGCGGCTCTGCCTACCCGCCAGTAAACTGGCGGGCTACTTTCAGCCGGTCTCTGCGAGACCGGTAACTGCAAGCCCTTCCTCTAGACAAAACAGGGTCAACGGTGGCGCCGTTTTTGTCCACACTGTTCATCGCCTCCGAGTACCAGAAACGTAACGGTTTAGAGCCAATACCCTCCACCCCAGCTGCCAACATTAAACGTTACTAAAGATTGTTTTCCGCCTGATGGTTATCTGGTTGCCTTGCCTTCAGCCGCGCTAAGCTTGTGCAATTTTCGCCGAATCGCGATTAGCGGGACTGTAGGGGATTGGTCATGCTTCTCCCCATCAAACACGAGAATATGTCGGCGCGGCGCTTGCCGGTTATCACCCTGGCGCTGATTGCCATCAACGTACTGGCGTTCCTCGGTACGCACTCCACCATTGAAGAGCAGGCGCCGCAAATCGGCAAGGCCCGGGCGCACATCCTGCTGCTCGCCGCCGCCCATCCGGAACTGAAGCTGACGCCCGAGGCGCAGCAACTGGTCGTTAGTTTCCAAAAGGAGCACGCTTCCACCTGGAAGAAGATTCAAAACCCGCATCATGCGGCGATTGACAGCTGGGACACCAGGATGCGTTCGGAGCAGGACCCGGAAACGCTGCAGCAGGAAATGGACTCGCTGTGCAATGAATTCACCACGCTTTCCGCCGCCTCCCTGACCGCACACTACGCTTTCATTCCCGCCCACCCCACGGCGATCAGCTATCTCACCGCCAACTTTCTGCATGGAGGATGGCTGCACCTGATCGGCAACATGTGGTTTCTATGGCTGGCCGGATTTGTACTGGAAGATGTTTGGGGACGGCCTCTATATACCGTCTTCTATCTCGTGGCCGGGGCCGCGGCTCTGCAGTTCCATGCCTGGACTAATGTCGGCAGCATGGTGCCGACCCTGGGCGCGTCGGGAGCCGTGGCGGCGCTGATGGGCGCTTTCCTGGTGCGCTTCCCCAAAATGAAGATTCGCATGGTGTGGCTGTTCATGTTTCGCCTGATTCGCTTTAACGCGCCCGCCTACACCCTGCTTCCTTTATGGCTGTTGTTGGAGGTTTTCTATGGCGCCGCCTTTGGGGGCGCCAGCGGCGTGGCGCACTGGGCCCACGTTGGCGGTTTCGCTTTTGGCGCCCTCGCTGCCGTGGCACTGCGCTACTCGGGCCTGGAGCAGAAAGCGAATGAGGCGGTGGAATCGAAGGTGGCCTGGACCACGCATCCTGAAATTGACCGGGCCCATGAGTTAATCGAACAGGGCCAGTTTGATGCCGCCGGGGAACTTCTCAAGAAACATCTGACCGCCCAACCCGACTCGGTTGATGCCTGCACCCTGCTGCGCGACATCTACTCGAAGAAGCAGGATTTGCCTGCCTACCATGAAGCCGCGGCGAAGCTCTGCGCCCTGCACTTGAAAATGCGCGAGCCGGATGCGGCCTGGCAGGATTATGAAGAATTTCTCAACTCCGGCGGCACCCATCTTCCGGCAGCCACGTGGCTGGAACTGTGTCGCGCTCAGGAGCAGCAGCAGAATTTTGAGCGTGCGCTGACCGAGTATTTGAGCCTGGCTGAAAACTATTCTTCCGAACGTGCTGCGTTGATGGCGCAACTGGCCGCGGCCCGCCTCTGCCTCAAGCGGCTCAACCGGCCCCAGGACGCCCTGCAGTTGTTCCAGGCAGCCGCGGCTTCGCCTGTCCCTCACCTCGACATGGAACTCAATATCCAAGCCGGGATTAACGAAGCCCAGGCGGCGCTTTCCGGCGGAGCAAAGGCCATGAGCGCCAGCGCAGGCGCGTAGGGCAGTTCTCAGAAGCTATCGCTATCTCATAATTGGTTTTGAAAGGGCGCGGCTTCAGCCGCGCCGTTCAGGGGCAAAGCGGGGATTGAATTCGCTTCCCGGTTGAATCGGTTCTTGATTGAGCTCTTCCTGGTTGAAGTGGTTCTTGGTTGAACTCGCTTCTCTTGAAATGCTTCTTGATTGAACTCACTTCATGGCTGAACTCGCTTCCTGATTGAAATCGCTTGCTGATTGAAATCGCTTCCCAATCAGCCCGAAGGGCGAAACAGATCTCAGCCCTGGGCGTAAGCCCTAGGAATATCGCAGACAATAATGAAGAGCCCCGGAAGGGGCGGCACCAAAGCGCGAAAAGCAGGTCCTTCGCTGCGCTTCCTCGCTAACGCTCGGTCGCGCAGCTCAGGATGACAAATTTCAAGGTACCTTTGGTCAGCCTGAAGAGAGACTCGCCGGGCGGGGGCGCCCGCGCCATAAAGGTAAGAGCACGGCGCCGCAACTATGAGCGGACAGCCAAGAGCCGACTGCCGACAGCCGATAGCCGACAGCCGCTCTTACGGCAGCAGTCCGCCGCGGCTCTGCACATGGCGAACGAACGCTTCAGCCTGGCCCACTCCGCTCTCCACACCACGGAATCGCGCTACCTGCTCCTGCAGCCCGTAGAAGCGGTCAGGGCTCTGGCTGGCATGCGCATAACAGGCAGCGCGTTTTGTTCGCTCCGCGCTGGTGATGTCCACGTACTCTGTAGGCGAAAACATCAGCGTGTCTTCGCCGTCGGAGACCTCGTAGTAATAAAGCGCGAAGCTCTTGCCCATGCGCAGCCACGCTTCGTAGCAGAGCATGGACGTGGCGCGATGGTCGGGATGGCCGTCAATCGGCCATTGCGTGAACAGCACATCCGGCTTTTCGTCTTCAATGATGCGGGCGAAAATATCGTAGTGCGTTTTATCAACTACCGACTGGCCATCCACCTGCCCGGCGAAAAGCGGCGTGGCTTGCAGCAATTCGCACGCCTTTGCCGCCTCCGCGCTGCGAATGGTCCCGGCTTCCTTTCCTATCTTGCCGGGAATGCCGCCTTCGCCTCGGTTCAGATAGAGCAAGGTCACGGCATGTCCTTGCTGGGCATAGCGGGCAGCCGTGCCGCCGCAGCCATACTCCGGATCACCCGGGTGTCCGCCCGCCACGATTACCTTCAGCTTTTTCGTCTCGCCGGCGGGAGCAGTGTTTACCTCGGCCGATGCGACGCCCGCGATGGCCGCCGAGGGCAGCGCCCAGGCCGCATGCCGCAGAAACTTGCGGCGGGAAGAATCATTCATGAATTCCTCCGAGATCTTGGCTGACCATTACTTTGCCGGTCTAGTAGAGACCGGATGAAAGTAGCCCGCCAGTTTACTGGCGGGAAAGGGGAAGCACCAAACCAGAGTCCCGTAGGGACGACTGAGGCACGGTTGCGCGAGCACAGTATCAACGGCAAGCAGGGCGTTAGCGAACTGTAGGGAAAGGGATGACTTGGACTGTTGGGAATTTGCCGACCGAATGCTGAGTACTTAGAAGCTATCTCATAAATCGTTTTGGAAGTGTGTTGCTCCAGTCGCGCTGTAGAGCGGGTGTTCGAATCGCTGCCCATTGGGACCAAAGGGCGAAACAGCTCTTAGCCCAGGGCATAAGCCTGGGCATGGCGCAAGAAAATAATTGAAGAACCCCGGAGGGACGGCACAAAGGGCGAAAAGCGGGTCCTTCGCTGCGCTTCTTCGCTAACGCTCAGTCGCGCAGCTCAGGATGACAATTCTCCACGACATCCCAAAACGCCACAGGGTTCATTACGGGAGAGCTTCTGAATGAGTGAGCGCTTCCGCTAACGCTCCACTCCCGCCAGCGCACCGGGGTGATGCGCCGCGATTTCGCGAGCCACCGCCAGGCCCAGCCGGCGAATGCCTTCACGAATCTGCTGCGGATTGGAGTGCGAAAAGTTCAACCGCATGTGGCGGCGGCCCTCGTCGCCCGTGGCATAGAAGCAGTCGCCGGGCACAAAGGCCACATTCTCCCGCAGCGCCGCCTGGAAGAGATGCTCCATATCCAAGCCTTCCGGCAGTGTTGCCCAAAGGAACAGTCCCCCCTGCGGATGAGTCCAAGTCACCTCTGGCGGGAAATATTCGGTCAGCGCAGCCAGCATGACGTCGCGGCGCTCACGGTAGACGGCGCGGATCTTTTTCACGTGCTCGTCAAGGAAGCCGTCATGCACAACTTCGTAGGCCACCATCTGGTCGAAGGTGCTGGTGTGCAGGTCGGCGCCCTGCTTCAACTGCACGAGCTTACTGATCACGTCCGGCGGCGCTACGATCCAGCCCAGGCGGATGCCCGGCGCCAGCGTCTTGGAAAACGTGCTCAGGTAAATCACATTGCCCAGCTTGCCGTCGTCGCGCCGCAGGTTGTCGCGGTCCAGCACCAGCAGCGGCGGCAGGTGCTCGCCCTCAAAGCGCAACTGCCCGTAGGGGTCGTCCTCGATGATGGGAATGCCGTACTTGTCGGCCAGCAGCACAAGTTCGTGACGCCGCGGCTCGCACAGCGTGACCCCGCCCGGATTCTGGAAGTTCGGCAGCACGTACATGAACTTGGGCCCAGAGCGCAGCGCTTCTTCCAGTTCGGGGGTGCGCAGGCCGTCGTGGTCCACGGGCACGCTCACGTATTCCGCTCCATAGACGTTGAACGCCTGCAGCGCGCCCAGGTAAGTGGGAGCCTCCACCAGGATGCGGTCGCCGGGATTAATCAGCAGCTTGCCAATCAGGTCGAGCGCCTGCTGCGAGCCGCTGGTGATGAGCACGTTTTCGGGCCCGGCAATAATCCCGTACTTCGCCATCTTCTGGGCCAGGTACTCGCGCAGCGGCGTGTAGCCTTCGGAGGCGCTGTACTGCAGCGCCATCGCGCCCTTGGACTCCAGCACGCGGTGGCAGGCAGTCTCGAAGCGCTCGACCGGAAAGACGTCGGGAGCGGGCAGGCCGCCGGCGAAGGAAATCACCTCCGGCCGCTGCGTCAGCTTGAGTAATTCGCGGATGGTGGAGCTCTTGACGGACTTAGTGCGCTGCGCGAACCGGTGCGCCCAGGGCGTGGACATGCAGTTTCCTTCCTGTACTTCTAGCCTACGCTACTTCAGATGCGGCCAAAGCGGATGTGACGTGCGTTACGTGGGGTTGTGGCGGGGGTAACAGTATCCAGTACTCAGTACCTGGTACTCAGGCCAAGAGCCAAAAGCCAAGACCACAAGCAGCTTGACGATTCCCTGCTAACCTCCGTACTCTTCCGTAGTCTAACTATGGGAGAAGGCATGATGGGCCGCACCGAGATACCGCCCGGAACCTTGTATCTGCTGATTTTAAAGACGTTAGAGGCCGGGCCCCGGCACGGCTACGGCATTGCCGAGCGCATCCAGCAGCTTTCCGACGACGTGCTTACCGTGGAAGAAGGTTCGCTCTACCCGGCGCTGCAAAGAATGCTGATCAAGGGCTGGGTAGTAGGCGAGTGGCGGCAGTCGGACAACAACCGCCGAGCCCGCTATTACCGGCTTACTTTGGCAGGCAGGAAGCAACTGGGCTTGGAGCTGAGCGAATTTCAGAAAGTCATGGCGGCCATCACTCGCGTGATCCAGACCGCGTGAGAAGGGGTGCAACATGCAGCGCCTGGGAGAACTCTGGCGGCGGCTGAAGTTCATCTTCCGCCGAGGAAAGTTCCAGAGGGAACTGCAGGAGGAAATGCAGTTCCACCTGGAAATGAAAGCGCGGACCCTGCGTGACGCGGGCATGGCGCCGGGCGAAGCCGGCCCAGCCGCGCAGCGCCGGTTTGGCAACACGCTCCTGCTGCGCGAAACCAGCCGCGAGGCCTGGGGCTGGAACCTGCTGGAAACGATTTTGCAGGATGTACGCTATGGCTTCCGCCAGCTGCGCCGCAATCCTGGCTTCACCCTGGTAGCCGTGCTTACCCTTGCCCTGGGTATCGGCGCCAACACGGCCGTCTTTACGCTGATGGATGCGGTGATGCTCAAGTCGCTCCCGGTTACCGACCCGCAGCAACTCTACAGCCTGGGCGCCGACGACAACTGCTGCCAGATGACCGGCATGCAGGGCAATTTCACCATCTATTCCTACCCGCTCTATCGCTACTTTCAGGAGCACAATCCCCAATTCTCGCAACTGGCCGCCTTCCAGGCAGGAGCCATGTCGGTAGCGGTGAGGCGCAGCCGCGGCGCAGAGGCGGCACAGCCATACCGGGGCGAGTTCGTTTCCGGAAATTATTTTCAGATGTTCGGAATCAGCGCCTATGCGGGGCGCTTGCTCACCCCATCTGACGATCGCGCAGACGCTCCGCCCGCAGCTGTGATGAGTTACCGCGTCTGGCAGCAGCGCTATGGCGCCGACCCGGGCGTGATCGGCTCGACATTCGTTATCAATAGCATGGTATTCACGCTGGCCGGTGTGACGCCGCCCCGCTTTTTCGGCGACCGGCTAACTGGCGACCCGCCCGACTTCTGGTTGCCCATAGGCACCGAGCCTGTGCTCAACGGTCCCATCTCCATTCTGCGCGAGCCGGGCGAGTTTTGGCTCTACCTTACCGGGCGGGTCAAGCCGAGCGTGCCCGTGGCTGGATTGCAGGCGCAACTGACGGCGGAATTGCAGCACTGGCTGCGCACTCTGCCGAAGTTGGACGAAGGCGATCGCAAGGATATTTCCCAGCAACGCATCATTCTGAGTCCAGGCGGAGCCGGCGTCACCGAGTTACGCGACCAGTACGCCAGCGGATTGCGCTTGCTCACGGTGCTGGCCGGGCTGGTACTGTTGATCGCCTGCGCCAACCTGGCCAACCTGCTGCTGGCCAAGGGCAGCGCCGCTCGCGTGCAGATGGCGGCGCGCATCGCTTTGGGCGCAACTCGCGCCCGTTTGATGCGGCAGATTCTGACCGAAAGCATGCTCCTGGCCGTGCTCGGCGGCGCAGCGGGCGTGGCCGTAGCGTTCCTGGCCACGCGCATGATTCTGCTGCTCGCGTTTCGCGGCGCGCTCTACGTTCCCATTGACGCTACCCCCTCCTTACCTGTACTGGCCTTTGCCTTCGCCCTGTCTCTCCTAACCGGATTCCTCTTCGGCGTGGCTCCGGCGTGGGTCAGTTCGCGCTCGCAGCCTGCCGAAGCGTTGCACGGCGCCACCCGCTCCACTCGCGACCGCTCCGCCCTGCCACAGAAATCGCTGGTCGCGCTGCAGGCCGCGCTCTCTCTGGTGCTGCTGGCAGGCGCGGGCCTGCTCACCCGCTCGCTGCTGAACCTGCAAAGCCAGCAATTCGGCTTTCAGACTCGCGGTCGCTATATCGTCCGCGTGGACCCTTCGCTAGCCGGCTATACCATGCAACGCCTTCCCGGCCTGTACCGTCAGCTGCGAACGCAATTAGCCGCCATCCCGGGTGTGCTCAGCGTCGCCTACTCTGGCTACAGCCCCATGCGTGGCGAGAACTGGTCCAGCCAGATCAGCGTCGGAGGGCGCTCCGAGGAGGGTTACAAGAATGAGTTCCTGCCCTGGGTTTCGAAAACGCCTTCGTGGGTGCGCGTCAGTCCCCACTATTTCGAGACCGTGGGCACGCGACTGCTGCGGGGTAGGGTTATCACGGAACAGGACACACCGAGCTCTAAACGTGTAGCCGTTGTAAATGAGACTTTTTCCCGAAGATTTTTTCCCGTGCAGGATCCCCTTGGAAAGCATTTCGGAATCGGCGACAACACTCACAACCGGGACTTCGAGATTGTGGGCGTGGTTGAAGACACCAAGTACCAGGACGCACGCCAGCCGGCCTACGCCACCTTCTTTCTTCCATTTCTGCAGCAGATCCCGCGTGGCGATGAGTCGGATCAGAATGCCGTTGACGGTTCCAATTACCTGCACGATGTCGAGTTGCTGGTGGCCGGCCGTCCCCAGAATCTGGAATCGCAGGTTCGCCGCGTCTTGGTCGCAATTGATCCCAACCTGACCGTGCTTTCCATGACCACCTTCGACGAACAAGTCGCACGCAATTTTAACCAGGACCGGCTACTGGCGCGCCTCACGGGACTGTTCGGATTGCTGGCCCTGACGCTGGCCTCGGTCGGCCTCTACGGAGTTACGGCCTATAACGTGGCCCGCCGCACCAACGAAATAGGCATCCGCATGGCGTTAGGCGCCGACCGCAACAATGTGCTCGGCATGGTGCTGCGCGGCGCCATTGGGCAAGTGCTGATTGGGTTGGTAATCGGCATCCCCATTGCGCTGGCTGCCGGCCGGGCTCTCTCCAGCCAGCTATTCGGAGTAAAAGGCTATGACGCCGGAGTGCTGGCAGCCGCAGTTGTCGTCCTTGCAGCTTGTGCCGCCGTGGCTGGATTGCTGCCTGCCCGCCGCGCCGCGTCCATTGATCCCATGCAGGCGCTGCGGGCGGAGTAAGTGGTTGAGAGGAGCCTCCGATCTTCTAAGCCTTGGGACTCAATTACAGTTTTTCTGAATTGGATTGCCAGGTAATTCCCAGCACGATCGCCTGGCCGCGACTTTGAGAGCCTCCGGTTGTGAACAGCGGGGTGCGGTTCTCCCAATGAGCTCCCGCGCCAAGATCTCTTCCCCATAGCGACACAATCCAGTTCCTCCCGGGATGAACGCTCAAGCCGGCGTCTATCCGGTTGTGTGTAGGCACATCCTGCAAAATGCGCCCGCCAAAGTTGTAGCCCGCAATGCCGTTGTAGTGGTACAGGGAAACGTCGAAGTCAATGGTGGAAGTGACATTCCAGCGGGAGTGCGCGTTGAACTGGTGGCGCGTCGAATTCGCCATGGACAGGTTCAATGCGTCATTGAGATTAACGGAATTACCCCGCAATTCAGTCACTCCCAGGCCGAGGAGCCAGCGCTCTGAGGGCTGCAACTTGGCATATACTTCCGCGCCATGGGTCTGCCCCGGCCCGAGGTTCTGCCAGGGAACAGCGATTTCCACGTAGAACGGGTTGGAATGGATGCGCGGCGGCCCGGAGACAGAAAGCGGGTTGACCAGGTTCAAATTGATCAGGCCCTCATATTGGTTGTAAAAGATCGCCGTATCTAACGAAAAGATTGCTGCCGGGCTGAAACGATAGCCCAGCTCATAGGCTTTGAGGCTTTCAGCCTGGAGATGAGGGTTGGCGGCAGCGGTCAGGAAGGTCGGTACGGTTCCCGGCAGTTTGGCAAATATCCATTCTTCACTGTTTTGAAACCTGGCCGGCGTGCGCACGGCCCGAGACACGGCGGCCCAAACGCTGTGCGAATTGTTCGGCGTCCACACGCTCCGGATTTGTGGCTGGATTTCGAAACCCGTATACGAGTTGTGTTCGAATTTGGAACCCGCGATCACACGAAGCCGGTCAGGCACAATTTGAAATTCGTACTGCCCGAAAATGCTGGCCGTGTTCGTTCGCTGATGTGCCGGAAACCCTCGCACCGCGAAAGACTCGTACAGTCGGTCTGCGCTGGTTTCGACGCCAGCACCCCATAGGAGGGAATGGCGGGTGCTGATCTTATAGTCGTGCTGAAACTCCAGCCGGCACGTATTGCGGGCTTCATTCGGGCCTGATGTTCGATCAATCCAGTTGCAGTACCCCAGCAAGTTGCCATTGGACACCTGGGAGAAGCGCCGGTTCCAACGAGACAGAACATAGCCTCCGCGAACCAGCAGCGACCTCCGCGCCAGCTCTGGAGAAGCGCCAGGCGCGGTAAAGGTTGAGAGTTCGGTCTGTTGGCGGCCTTCATACATGCCGCTTTCAAAAGTCACGTCGTCTTCGCTGGAGAGCGTGCTATCCACCCGAACGGCGCCCTGGGACAAATTCCAGAAGTCATAGGCATCCACTCCAAGTGGGCCGATTCCAGGCTCGAAATAACTTGCTCTTCCGGAGATGCGATACGCGGTTCTCTTCCCGATGCGGCCTCCGTAGCGCACGTTAGCGGCGTATCCTTCGTCAATCCCGGCGGAGCTAGCCACCATAGCTCCTTGAGTATCCTCGGCTCGCTTGGTGATGATGTTGATCACGCCGTTGACCGAATTTGCTCCCCACAGCGTTCCTCCCGGGCCACGAATTACCTCGATGCGTTCCACGTCATTAAGAGGAATATCCTGCAACTCCCAAAACACTCCACCGAAGAGCGGGGTGTAGACGCTTCGACCGTCAATAAGGACAAGCATTTTGTTATTGGCGTAGTCATTGAAGCCGCGGGCACTGATCGTCCACCAATGGGAGCTCACCTTCGCAACATAGAGTCCTGGCACCAGGCGGAGGGCCTCAGGCAAGCAGGAAAATCCGCCGCGGCGAATGTCTTCCGATGTAATTACAAAGATGGCAGCCGGTGCATCAGTGAGTTTTTGTTCTTTTTTCGAGGCAGATGTCACTTTCACTTTAAGGGACATCAGTTGCTC
>DATEGM010000107.1:0-8926 GCA_035280085.1 Terriglobales bacterium | reverse complement strand
TATGCGAAGACGGGAGCATTTATTTTGGGACGGGGGTTGGGGCGGCACGCATCTTCCGCTCTAGCGATGGTAAACGGTCCTGGCAAGTCGCGGCGACGCCAATCGCGTTTGGTCCGTCTGGCGGCATTTTCAGCGTTGCCTGCGAGGGGCGCGGCGGCGCGCTGGTGGCGGTCGGGGGCGACTATAAGAAGCCGGCGGAGGCCAAGCGAGTGGCCGTTTATTCCGAGGACGGCGGTGAAACCTGGCAGATTGCCGAAACCCAGCCGGGGGGCTACCGCTCAGCGGTCGGGTCGTGCTCCTACGATGATTTCGCCGCGGTGGGGCCGAATGGGACCGATGTGAGCCACGACAAGGGCAAGCACTGGATACACACCGACTATCTGAACCTGAACGCTGTGAGCTTTGATGGTAGGGACGGCTGGGCGGTGGGAGCGAAGGGCACGATCGCGAGGTTCAACAATAAGTATGAGTACATCATAAAAAACGGGAGCCCTGAAAAGTGGCCGGCGGCAGGTCTTCGCTGGCAGAATACAAGATAGATTGTCAGGTGCCATCTTTTCGGGGACCCATTGTTCTCTAACCGTCACCTGCTTTTTCTGCTGCTGTTCCGGATGTCCCGCAGTATCGCCGCGGGCATGATCACGCTGGCCTTTCCGTACCTGGTACTCAACAAATATCACTATGGGTCGCTGACCCTGGGATTGCTGTACACGGCGGCGGCGGTAGCCACGGCGTGGGCCGGACTGCTGGCGGGATTTCTGGCTGACCTGTGGGGCCGGAAGCGCAGCCTGTGGCTGATAGGGGCCATGCTGCCGGTGAGTTCGGCAATTGTGCTGGGCACGCATCACCTGCCGTGGCTCTTCGTGGCGGCGGTGGTGGGCGGCTACTCGGCCACCGGGTCCCTGATTGGAGGCGGGGTGGGAGGGGCGGCGCAACCGGTGCAGACGGCGATTATCGCCAGCCTGGCGGAATCAAAAGAGCGCACCAGCTATTTCTCCGTGTTCAGTTTTCTCGGAGGGCTATTCGCCGCCGGCGGAAGCCTGGCAGCACGGCTGTTCACCACGCGCGACGTGTTCGCCGCCGCCACTGTGGTGGCCGGCGCCGGGCTGGTGTTCCTGATTCCGCTGCGGCTGCCCGAGCCGGCCGGCCAACTGCGCCGCATGAAAAGCGCAAAGGTAATCGGTCAGTTTTCGGTGACGGGCGTGCTCAACGGCTTCTCCCAGGGGCTGATCATGCCCTTCCTGATTCCGTTTTTCGTGCTGGTGTACCACCTGCCCAAGGACAGCATGGCGGTCTACAGCTTTGCCTCGGGAGTTCTGGGTGCGCTGGCACTCTTGACGGCGCCCAAACTGGACCACTGGCTGGGATTCGTGCGCGCGATTGCGTGGACGCGAGGAACCGGAGCAGTGATGATCGCGCTGCTGCCCCTGTGGCATAACCTGCCGCTGGCGCTGGCGATTTACCTGCTGATTCCGGCATTGCGGATAGCGGCGTTGCCTACACAGCAGCGGGCGCTGACGGACATGGTGCAGGCGGATGAGACCGGGAGGGCGCTGGGTTTTAACCAGGTGATGCGGCTGGGCGCTTCCTCGGGCGCGGTGGCGCTTACCGGCTATCTGTTCGAAGAGACCGACTTCGCCATGCCCTTTGAGCTGTACGCCGCGATTATGGTGGCCAACATCTTTCTGTATTTCCGCTTCTTCGGGCAGCACGGACAGCGGCCAGTGGAACGGGCCGTGGAGTTGGGGCAGGAGTCAGGCGGAAAGTAAGCATGCCCGTCCACCCCTTCCGCAAAGAACCGAAAAAGGTGGGAACGCCAGTAAAAGAACTGACTATTTGACGCGGAAGATGTCGTACTTGACGTGGCTCTCGCCGCCGCGCTGGAAGGAGACCATCTTGCCGATGGCTTGCACTCCGTTCAGCCAGGAATACTTTTCTGAGCGGGTTTCAAAGGTTGGAGCGACGATGAAATATGCTTCCTTGTCGGTAATGGTTTCGCCGCGCATCACCCGCTGCATGGCATCGGCTTTCATGTGCACAACGCCGTTGTAGAACATGGAGATGATGTGGCCATCATCGCTCTCGAGAGTGAGGCGAACATCCACGCGAATATGGCCACCGGGCATCACCCGGGCCCAGTCACCGGAGGGGTTAACGATTTTGGCGTTGATCCCGGGGCCGCTGAGCCAGCTACCCTCGGACCGAATGTTCCAGACCTTTAAGTTGTCAGCCGCGCTGAGGGGCCGCTCCAGAGGAACGTAGAGCGTCATCAGGTATTCGGTTTCGAGCGCAGTGGAGGGACTAGCGGCCCCTTCGACCAGGCCGATCAAGGCCAGGTCAGGTGCTGGAACGTGAGCTAAGTCATTTGGAGTTGGAAGTTGAAAAGGCTGCACGGTACCCTCCTGGGGACTGTGGAAATGCACGGGCGCTGCCAGCGAGGTGCGTGGCTGGCCATTGAGAGGTAAGGGACTTACGGCCGTAGTTAGCACGAACGGCGGATGCCGCAACCGCAAAGATTTGCACCGGAGGTGGTGCGGTTTTCCCTCCCTAGTAAGGTGACCGGTCGACCAGCGGTCAGGAACTGAGGATCTGAAGGGATGGATGTTGACCGGAAGTGGCTCGCATATTGTCAAACTTGCTAACTACACGTTGGTAATTTGTAGATATATCGGTAGCAGTATACAAATTACGAACCACTTAAAAAGTGTGACGTCTGCACCTCCCTGCAGACGAAGGGCCAACGGGCAAGGACCTGTTGGCCCACACTTTCAAACCCGAGCCAGCACACCCGGCTTAACCACGTAAATCCCCAGGCCAGCCTTAACTGACGATGCCTAATTTGAATCTCATCCGACATAGCCGCCCGGACCGCCGGTGGTGGGACATGGGGGATAACAGGGGCAGCGACAATCTGCGATAACATGGCAGGCACACCAAGGGGGAAGCGCTGCAAACGAGAAGCAAGGAGCACGGCATGGGGTAGCGAGCCACCTCGGCATCAAGCTGGAGGAATACGACGCGCGCATCCGCACGTTTATTCCCGATTACGAAGAGATGCTGACGGCAGCGGCCGGCGTAATACCGCGCCGTGCGCGCCATATTGTGGACCTGGGCACGGGGACGGGAGCGCTGGCGGAGCGCTGCCTGCGGCAGGCGCCGCGAGCTCGCGTGCTGGGCATTGATGCCGATGGTGAAATGCTGAAGCTGGCCGAGCGCCGGCTGGGTGACCGGGCTCGCCTGCTGCGCGGCAGCTTCACGGAAACCCCTCTGCCGGCTTGCGATGCCGTAGTGACCTCCTTTGCGCTGCATCACATTGCCCGCCCCAGCGGCAAGGCCCGTTTGTATCGCCGCATTCGGGCGGCACTTCGGTCGCAAGGCGTCTTCGTCGGCGTAGATTGCCAGCCGGCCGCGAACACAGGCTTGGCACGAAAACAGCACGAGCGCTGGAAAGCCCACCTTCTCTCTTTCTACACGGCAAAAGAGGCGGCCGCATTACTGGCCGCTTGGGCGGATGAGGACACCTACGTGCCGCTGGAGAAAGAGTTGGAGTTGCTGCGGCGAAGCGGCCTGAAGCCGGAATTGCTGTGGCGCAAAGGAGCCTTCGCCGTCATCCTGGCTTGGCGGTAAAGGGGCCAATTCCGGCGGCTCTCCTTAGGACAGTTCCTCAGGCGCACCCTGGCGAAACACAGCACAGGCTCAAGCTGCCCGCGGGTGATGACGAGTGTGCACGCAGTGCGGACAATGGCAGACAGCCCGGGAGTCGCCATCGAGGAAGGTCCTGCGTGAAGGCTGCCGGCGGTGTAAAAGGCAGCTTTTGGCAAAATAGGCGAACGCTGCCAAAAACATCCAGGGGAAGTCGCAGAATGGACAGATACGGCGAGTTTGAACGCCGTCCTTCAGTGCGGCAATGCAACTGCGCACCGCCGGCACTGCGATAGGCAGAGGCCAACGCATAGGGCTGATCAGGCGGCGCGGGTCCATGATGCGCCCATGTCGTCAAGGCGCGCAATTGTCCTTTAGGACAATGCCGGGGAAGGCATCAGCGGCATTTCCGACGACCGACGGCTAACCTCCCATTTGCGCCCACCCCGCGCCGCAGCCGGCATTGTGATTTTCGCGCCCTGCTATCGCGGCGGCGGTATGGCCGTCTTAATATGAGCGGAAGGTCACGGGCTGAAGGATGCAGTCCGCGATTCAGGCATCATGAGCCTTTCATTCTTCGCGAGACAGTTGGTCGGCCGGCGAATACTGCCGTTTTGCATGCTGTCTCTGCTTTTTGTTCCCACTCGGGAGCCGGCGATGGGAAAGTTTGACCTGCTGCTTGCCAATCACATCGTGGAAGTCTCAGCTCTGGATCTGCCGCCGGCCACCCACGTTCGCCTGCGGCAGAACATGTACGACGTTGTGGTAATCGCGCTGGAGGATTCCACGCTCACTCTGTCGCCGGCAGAGGGAATAAGAAAGGACGTGCAACTGACCAGCGGCGAGGTGCGCGTGCTGCGCAGTTTCAGCGTGCGGGAGCTCGCGAACAACAGCGCAGCGAAGGCGCGCTTCGTCGTAGTGGCGCTCAAATCCCACGGGGTGGAGCCGGGCGAATGCGGTTGCTCCGGCGAGGTGGAGAGGAGCATCTGCGGCTGTTCGGAACGGCACCTGCCGCCATTGTGGGCGCTCTCCATTGGCGGAGCGACGCTGGCAGGCTCCTCATTGCCGCCAGGAGAAGGTTTCATCGGCGCTAATTACCGCGATGACAGCCTGCTGGTTTCACTCACCCGCGTGCTGTTGCAGGATCAGCAAGCTAGCGGCCCGGATGCGGTCCTTACGCTGGAGCCCGGAGAAGTGAAGTGGCTGAACCGGGGACAACGGCAATTCAAGAACGTTGGACCCAACACTGCACGCTTCGTCACCATAGAGTTTTAGAAGGCAATTCAAGTTCCGCCTGGCAACTGCTGCTCGCGGGCGAGGGCGGGACGCCCTCGCTACAGCGGCGAGACGCCGGCGCTACACCAACGCTAAGTGTCAGCGGGCGGTCGCGGGCCGGAACAAACTCACAACCGGTGAGAATCAAGAGAGTAAAGCAACGATAATGGAGGTGCGCCGATTCAAAAGTTGTGAGTTCACTGTCATGACCAGGTTGCGAAAAAGGTTGCACGCCCTCCGTCCAATTGTGTCTTGTCCAGATGGCCACTGCTCGTTGCACCTCGGTAAGTGGGCCAAAACCTTCAACTGAACTAGCATTCCGTCAGGTGTTGCATGCGTGTGGACATCCCCATCCAACGCACTCTTCGCGTTCCGCCCAGGCGACCGGCGGCGGCGCGCATCTCGCTGGCCATCGCCATTACCGGCCTGGCCCTGGCGCTTACCCTCCTGCTCTCCAATTTTGTAGAAACCAGGCTGGTGGTGTTCACCCTGGCGGTGATGGTGAGCGCCTGGTACGGCGGCTGGAAGCTAGGATTGTTTTCCACCGCGCTCTCGCTGTTGGCCGGCCTGCTCTTCTTTTATCCCACTAATCAGCCGCACTACGGACATCGTGGCGAACTGATCGAGTTGGTTCTGTTCCTGCTGCTGGCACTGCTGGTGTGCTGGTTCAATGCGGCGCTTCGTTCGCTGCAGGAGGCGTTGATGCATTCGGAGTCGAATTTCCGCTCCATGGTGCACAATGCGCCGGTAGGCATTTGCCGCTGCGCGCGTGACGGCACCATTCTGCAGGTAAACCCGGCTTTGCTGCTGATGCTGGGCTATGTGTCGCCCTCAGAACTGCTGGGACGCAACTTGCTTGCCGACCTGTACGCCGATAGCCAGCGTTCCAGCGACCTGCAACGAAATTTCGGGGCGGATGAGCATTTTCACGACCTGGAAGCGGAATGGAAGAACCGGCAGGGAAAGCCGATCGTGGTGCGGCTCTCGGGACGTCCGGTGGCGGACGATGCGGCGTCCTCCTACGAACTGGTGGCGGAGGACATCACCGAGCGGCGCATGCTGGAGCAGCAGTTCCGGCAGGCGCAGAAGATGGAGGCCATCGGACGACTGGCCGGCGGCATCGCCCACGACTTCAACAACCTTTTGATGGTGATTTCCGGTTATACCCAGATGCTGCTGGAGGAAGTGAAGGGCGAGTCTTCTATGCGCAAGGCAGCCACGGAGATCGGCAAGGCAGCGGATCGCGCCGCCTCACTTACCCGGCAACTGCTGGCCTTCAGCCGCAAGCAGGTGCTTTCGCCCAAGGTGCTCGATCTGAACGCGCTCGTGCTCGATAACCTGAAGATGCTGCCGCGGCTGATCGGGGAAGACGTAGAAATCGTCAACCTGGCCGGACCGGAACTGGGGCGGATCAAGGCCGATCCGGGACAACTGACGCAGGTGATCCTCAACCTGGCGGTGAATGCGCGCGACGCCATGCCCCAGGGCGGAAAAATCATCCTGGAAACCGCCAACGTGGTGCTGGAGGAAAGCTATACCCAGAAGCGCACCTCTATGCCCGCTGGCGAGTACGTCATGCTCTCCATCAGCGACACGGGAGCCGGCATGGATGAGGAAACGCAAACGCACATTTTCGAGCCTTTCTTCACCACTAAAGGGCAGCAGGGCACGGGACTGGGGCTCTCGACGGTGTACGGCATCGTCAAACAGAGCGGCGGCTACATCTGGGTATACAGCGAGCCGGGCCAGGGCACAACTTTCAAGATTTATTTCCCACGGGTAAACGAACCGGAGTTGCCGGTGGAAGTACCGGCTCCGGCCCGGAAAGCGGCGGGCAGCCGCGAAACCATTCTGCTGGTGGAAGATGAGCCAACGCTGCGCGAACTGGTGCGGCGCTTCCTCGAGCGGCACGACTACACGGTACTGGAGGCGGAAGGTGGGCGCTCGGCGCTGGACATCGTCGCCCAGTACACCGGCAGGATTCACCTGCTGCTCACCGACATCGTGATGCCCGACATGAATGGGCGCGAACTGGCACGGCGGCTACTCCGTCTGCGCCCGGGCACGCCAGTGATTTACATGTCAGGGTACACAGAACGCACCATTCAGCAGAATGGGGAGCTGGAACCCGGGCTGGCATTTCTGCAGAAACCCTTCACCGAACAGACGCTGACGGAGAAAGTGCGGGAGGTGCTGGAAAGCCGGGAGCGGCAACCGCGTGAGTTCGACGTGGAGAAAGGGCAAATGCAATTGTGGGCAGAGGATCGCGCCCCGCGCCTGCCGGTGCGCCTGCCCTTGCGCTATCGTTTGCCGGGAGAGTTGCGGTGGAGGCAGGGCACGACTGAAAACGTGAGCCGCTCCGGCGTACTCTTTCATGCCGAGCAGTCGCTGCAGCCGCGCTCGGAGCTGGAGATCAACATGGTGTTACCCATTGAGATAGAAGGAATTGGGGGCGCCGAGGTGCTGTGCCGCGGGGAGGTGGTGCGGATCGCGCAGCCTCATGAAGTTGCCTTGAGCCCGGCGCTCGCGGCCCGGTTTCTGGAGTATCGGCTTCTCAGCCGGACGCCGCCGGGACGGGCCTGAGTCAGTCCGCTGGCGCTACGCCCTGGCGACCCTGCCCGGCGCGCGACATGCTAAATTGAAGATTCATGTCCGCGCCGAATTCCGCCTTTGTCCAAGCTTGCAGGGCCCAAGCCACGCCGCACACACCGGTGTGGTTCATGCGCCAGGCGGGGCGCTATATGAAGGAATACCGCGCCGTGCGCCAGTACCACAGCCTGCTGGAAATCTGCAAACGGCCGAGTCTGGCTGCGGAAGTGACCATTACTGCGGCCGAAGCCCTGGACGTGGATGCGGCCATCATATTTGCCGACCTGCTGCTGCCTTTCGAGGTGATGGGGCTCAAATTTCATTTTGCCGCCAGCGAGGGTCCCGTGATCGAGGCGCCACTGCGCAACGCTAGCGATATACGGCGGCTGCACACCAACCGCGTGGCTGACCTTTCCTACGTCTCCGAAGCAGTGAAGCTGGTGGTGCGACACTTCGGGGAAAAGCTTCCCGTAATTGGCTTCTGCGGCGCTCCCTTCACTTTGGCCAGCTACATGGTCGAAGGAGGCGGATCGCGCAATTACGTGGAAACCAAGAAGCTGATGTACTGTTCGCCCGAGGCCTGGGATGAACTGATGGGCAAGCTGGTGGCGGTGCTCAGCGAATATGCCGAGCAGCAGGCGCGGGCGGGGGCAGACGTGATTCAGATTTTCGACAGTTGGGTGGGATGCCTGGCTCCCGATGACTATCGCCGGTATGTGCTGCCGCGCACGACGGAACTGGTGCGCCATGTGCAGCGCGCCAAGGTACCTGTGATTTACTTCGGCACGGATACCGCCATGCTCTTGCCGGCGATGAAGGAAACTGGCGCGGAGGTGATTGGCGTGGATTGGCGCATCGCGTTGGACGATGCGTGGGCCAGCCTCGGTCACCGCGGAGCGGTGCAGGGGAATCTGGACCCAGTGGCGCTGTTTGCGAATTGGAAGGAACTTCGTCCCCGAGCCCAAGACGTGCTGCGGCGCGCCGGCGGGCGACCGGGGCACATCTTCAATCTCGGTCATGGGATTCTGCCGGACACGCCGGTGGAGAATGTGCGCGACCTGGCGCGCTTCGTACGTGAACATTCGGCTAAAGCGGCGGCGGTGTCCCAATGAGCGCGTCAGAGGCTGGCAAAACCGCGGTGCTGCTGCTGGCGCATGGCACGCCTGATTCTGTGGAGCAAGTTCCGGAGTTCCTCCTCAAAGTGACGGGAGGACGGCCGCTGCCGCCCAATGTAGTGGAGGAAATCAAGCATCGCTACAGCCTCATCGGGCATTCGCCGCTCACCGAATACACACAAAGGCAGGCGGCAATGCTAAGCCGGGAGTTGAACCTGCCGGTTTATGTGGGCATGCGCAACTGGAAGCCGTTCGTCGCGGATACGGTGCGCGCCATGGCCGCAGACGGCGTGCAGGGTGCGATC
>DATEGM010000106.1:0-8531 GCA_035280085.1 Terriglobales bacterium | reverse complement strand
AGCGGGCGGGCGTAGCCCATATTGAAGCAGTAATCGCTGCCGATCATAATCCGCTCCACGCCTACTTGGTTGATAACGAATTCCATGGCGGATTTAGAGTGGACGATGGTGTCATAAACAAAACGGTTGAGGTAGGCACTGGGCGCATGCGGCAGATGAGGGACTTCAGAACGCACCCTCCAGCCTTGATCGAGGCGTCCTGTTAGAAGGGGCAAGGCGCCGCCGGCATGGGAAAGGCCGAAGGTGAGCTTGGGATGACGGTCGAGCACGCCCCCGAAGATGAGATGGGCGGCGGCGAGGGTGGTATCGAAAGGATTCCCCAGCAGATTGGAGAGAAAGAATGGCTTCATGCGCTGGCCGCCAACTCCCTCAATCGGGTGGAGGAAGATGGGAAGGCCGAGCGCCTCGATACGCGCGAATATCGGATCAAATAGCGGGTCATCCAGGTCGCGGTGATTCACGTTTGTACCCATGTAGACGCCACGCATGCCCGGCAATTTGCTGGCCCGGTTGAGTTCATCGAGGGCGCGCTCAGGAAAGGGCATGGGCAGGGTCAGCAGGCCGACCAGGCGGGAAGGGTATGCCTGGTGAGCGGCGCTGGCCGCGTCGTTCCAGGCAAAGGCGAGTTTGTGGGAGAGTTCCTCGTCAGCCCAATAAAGCATGGGACTGGTGAGGGAAAGAGCCTGCACGTTTACACCTTGCGCATCCATGTCGGCCAGGCGTTGTTTCAGATCAATGAATTTGGTGGAAAGGGGGCCATTATTGGCGGCCGGAGTCCGGATGAGCCAGCCCTTCGGCGTCATCTCATAAGAGGCCCCAAAGCGTTTGCCTTCGCCGGCTATGAGGTCAAGATAGGATTGGGGAAAGTAGTGGGCGTGAATATCCACCGCCGGAACGTTGTCGCTGCCCGCCCCTTGCGGGGGCTGATCTTGAGCCAGCAGCGTGCTGCCGCCAACAACGGCGGAAGCTGCTGCCACTAGCCCTCCCTGTAAGACTTGCCGGCGAGATATCTCTCCACCTTTTTTCGCCCTGCCATCGTTGGTCATCAGTTCTCCCCAACCTCTAAACACCGCCGCCTGATTCGCACCTATCTTTGGCTACCGAGAAATTCAAGGGCGTCATGCTCGCCGGTGGAGACGTCAATCCCGCTCCCCGCTGACTGAACATCTCCGCCCACCAGGTGAAGCCGGTTGCCAATGACGCCGGCGGCCAACCCGTGCCGCGATACGGGCATGGAAGGCATGGTCTCCCAGTTGTTGGTGGCAGGATCGTAGGCTTCCACAGCGCGGAAGGTGGCCATCAGGTGAGGGTCCTGATATTCGCCGCCGGCTACATAAATGCGCCCGCCGTAGACGCCCACTCCCATAGCGCTGCGCGCGGTAGGCATGCGGGCGCGAGGTGCTCCCCACTTGTTGGCGGCGGGATCATATTCCTCCACCACCGAGATGTCGGACGCCAACCCGATGAAGGCCGCTCCAACACGCCCTCCAATGACATAGATCTTGCCGTCCACCACTCCGGCGGCCGCGTGGTTGCGCGGAGTAGGCATGGGCGTGCGCTCACGCCAGGTGTTGGCAGCAGGGTCGTATTCTTCCACGGTGCCCAGGCAGAGCTGAGTGCGAGAGGGGCTTATCCCCAGGTCTTCGTCTCCGGCGGGAGTGGTGACGCCGCCAATCACATATATTTTGTCCCCTACCACAGCGGCGACGGCCGAACCGCGCCGGGTGGGCAGCGGGGCCAGGGCTTTCCAGGTATCGTTCTGCGGATCGTATTGCCAGGCGTTGTTAATAGGCACCCAGGCCGGCGGGCCGGAATGGGGCAGAACAAATCCGCCAAAGGCGTAAATCTTGCCCGCGTAGGAAGCGAAAGCTACGTGATGTGAAGCGACAGCCATGGGCTTTTTCTTTGTCCATTTGTCCGTTGCCGGATCGTATTCGTACACCATCCCCATGGGCTTCCATAGGGGCGCCAGGCCGGCAAAGACATATAACTTGGCCGCAGCCGCTACCCCTGATATCTCTTCCGCGGGTTCGGGAAAAGGAGCGAGCTTCACCCATTTGGTCTGGGCGCAGGCAGCAGGCGCGCACAACAGCAAGGCGAGCATGACTGGCACGAACCGCCCGCTAAGCCAACGGCGCGAGTCGGGCATTTATTTATTCTCTCCGAGAATTGGGCAGGCTAAGGCAGCCAAAACATTTGGCAATTGGTCCATGGGAACGAACTTGCGCGCGCAACTAGACGCAGGCCGGATACTCTCTCCGTTTCCCACGTGGCTTCACCAGATCACCTTGAGAGCGACCTGAACCTGCCTGGAAGTAGTCGCGGTGGAAGTCAGAACGCCCGCACCCGATACTGCATTGCCATTTCCGTCAAAAATAGCATTGTTTGCCGTCGGCGGATTGAAATTGGGGTGGTTCAGTATGTTAAACACCTCCACGCGGAACTGAACATTAAACTCCTCGGAGATTCGGCGCACATAATTGTTCTTTAGTAGCGACATATCGAAGTTAGCCAGACCTGGCCCAACCAGGCTGTTGCGACCCATGCCGCCGAGAAGATTGGCACAGGTGCCCGGAATTCCATTCGGTTGACTCGGACTACCACTTCCGATAAAGGGCGCACACCTTGATGCGATGTCAGGAGTAGCGAGAGGAAGCCCAAAGCAGTTTACGTTCAGGTAATTGACGCCGCCCACGACCGGGGTGCACCCGTGATTGAGTGTGGGGAAGTCGAAGGGGTCAGTATTATTCAGGCCCAGGGGATCCGGGCTGATAATCACGGTGAAAGGTGTGCCGCTGGCCGCTTCAAAAATTCCACCCAATTCCCAACCGTTGGAGATCCAGCCCAGGGGGCCAGCAAGGGATTTGGGTCCGGGCACGTCCCAAGTGTAGTTCAGCACAAAGTTGTGGGTTTGGTTGAAGTCGGAGGGCCCGCGCCGAAGCCGCGGGTCGAAGAAGAACAGGCTGGAAATGCCATTCTGAAACTGGTCTCCGTCGGTGGAACCCGAGGCGGTATCAATGCTCCGGCTCCAGGTGTAGGAGGCTTCCGCCTGCAGACCGTGGCTCATGCGCTTTTGCAGCTGCAGCTCCATGCCGTGATAAATAGAGTCCGAATTCCAGAACGTTCCGGGAACGCGACCGAAGTTGGGATTCAGCGTAGGCAGCAAGGAGCCGTTGGTTGGTGGCAGCGGCCAGAGATAACCCTCGGGGGTCTTAGCGATGGGCAGGACAATGGCGGAATCGTCCGTCTGCATCATATTGTGGACGGCGCGCGAGGCGACGTAGGCAATCATAGCGGTGGTGTCGGCGCCGAATTGGCGTTGGATGTTCAGGTTCCACTGCATTACGTAATTACGCCCAGGGTGCTGGTCAATAAAGGCGGCGCGCTGGGAGTTTACGCTGGCAGACAACAGAGAGTACGCGCCGAAGGGGAATGAGCCGGGAGGCAAATTGGCTCCGTTGGCGGAAAGGTAAAAGGGAACGGTTCCGTCTACGGAGTGGCGCAGGTTAACGGGAAAGATTTGCACATCGAATACCCCAAAACCGCCGCGGACAGCGGTTTTGCCATTGCGGAACGGGTCCCAGGAAAAGCCCACACGCGGCTCAAAATCCCTCAGAGAGGGATTGGCGAACAAGGGAGAGTGAACAATCACCGCCGGATCAGTCAAATGCTGCAAGCTGGCCAGTTTGCCATGGACTTCGGAGGGAACGGTAGCCATCTCATAGCGCAGGCCCAGGTTCAACGTCAGGTTAGAGCGCAGGTGCATATCGTCCTGGGCATAGGTGCCGAAAACAGTCTCCCGAACGTACCGTGCCGGAGAAATGCCGGGTGCATCGGTGATAAGGGAAAGAGGCTGGTTGGTGAGAAAGTCCGCGAGTGAATTGAATTCGAAGTCGCCGCCGGGCTGGGAGGGGGTTTTTTGGTTGTCGTAAATGCGTTCTACGTTGGCGCCGAATTTCAGGCTATGAATGCCCTTAGTCAGGAACACATTGTCGTAAGCCTGGACCGAATTCCATCCGAAGGAGGCCGGCGCCTGGGTGCTGAGGCCGCCGGTGAAGAAGGTCACCCCGGGTATGCCGATAAATCCCACGGTATCTCCCGGAACGTAGCCCAGGCGGGTATCGGCAGCCAGCGGGTTGACAGCTTTGCTGCCTGCCGGCGAGGCCGCAAAGTCGCGGTTGTAACCCAGCCGGAAAGAATTCATCAGGGAGGGGCGAAAGACGTGGTTTTCCTCCAGCGAGATCATCTGCCGCCTGGTCCGGCTCAAAATGATCTTGTTGTTGAACTCATCGTTTTGCTGCGAGGGAGCGGTGTCGAACATGTAGTTGCCGGCCAGACTGTCGCTGTTAGAGAACTTGTGGTCAATGCGCGTCATCAAGTAGTTTTCGCTGGTGATGGCCGATCCGGCAAAGCTGTAGAATCCCGTGTCTCCGAAGACGGGGCCGTTGGGCAGTGGAAAGAAAGCCAGGTACGGCTTCACCAAAGGGCTCACTTGCACGGTGCCAGCGCTCAATTGCCCGTTGCGTGCGGCAATGGAGGGCACAGTGTCAACCTCACTCAAACCCAGGGCTTGGCGGAGGCCTTCGTAATCCGCAAAAAAGAAGGTCTTGTCTTTCTGGAGGGGGCCTCCGGCGGAGGCACCAAACTGGTTGCGGCGGAAGGGAGCGATGGTGCCCGCGTCGAAAAAGTTGGGTGCATCGAGGGCGCTGTTGCGCAAAAACTCATAGGCGCTGCCGTGAAAAGAGTTGGTGCCGGAGCGGGTGATGGCGCTGATTACGCCTCCGGATGTCCGCCCGTACTCGGCGGAATAGTTGCTGGTCAGAACAGAAAATTCTGAAACCGCATCTGCTCCGAGGTTGCCGCCCAGGATGCTGCCCGGAGCCTGGTTGGAGTAGTCGTTGATGCTGACGCCGTCGAGAACGTAGTTGTTCTGTTGCGGCCGTCCGCCACTGATGGACAACTGAACGCCCAGGCCGCGGCCCAGGCGATCGGTGCTGGCCACGCTGACAATAGCGCGGATGGTGGAGACACCGGGCTGGAGAGTTGCTAGGTCGGTCCAGGAACGGCCGTTCAGCGGCAACTCAACGATGGTCTTGGAGTCGGTCACACCGCTGATGGTGGAAGATTCCGTCTGAATATCGGAAGGCAGGTCACTGACCTCCACCGTCTGGCTCACCGTGCCCACCTTCAGGGCAATATTCGAAATGATGGAAGCTCCGACGGTGAGGGTAATTCCATTGCGGACCGCAGTCTCAAAGCCGCTGGCAGAGACCTTCTGCTGATACGTTCCCGGCAGCAGATTGGGCACGCTGTACAACCCCTGAGTGTTAGTGGTGACGGTAGTTGCGACTCCGGTCGCCACATTCCTCATGACCACAGTCGCATTGGGGAGCACGGCGCCGGAGTTGTCGGTAACGTTGCCAGAAATAGTTCCGCCCACCACTTGCGCCTGGAGAGGATTGGAGCAAGCCATCAACACCAGCAGCGCCAGCAGTGCTCCCAAATAGACCCGCACCTTCCTGAATTCTGAGGCCATAATCATCTCCTTGAGCGCAATGCGCTTCCCATCACAGGGGCGACTGAATCCGGCGTCAACCGCGGTTCGATTGGGCAGGAATAAATGCAAGGCGAGACCCTGGATTTTCGTGCTCGGGGCATGGTTTCCTGCCGGGTTGTTAGGTTCCGGCGAGGCAGAGGCGCTGCCAGTCTGTCGGGAAAGCCCGGCGCGCGCATATTGGGCCTGATGGCCTATCTTGTCAAATAATATTAGAGTATGTTAGCCATCGTTTCCTGATATAGCTAAAAAAAGCGCTTGTGAGCCGCCGCCGGGCCTTGTCCTAACCCGCGCGTAAATTCAATCAGCAGCGGATGCTGGCTGTCCGCGTTGAGGCCGCCATTCCCGAATCAATTTCCTCCAGACGGCGTTTCTTCGGCTCCACGCCGAAGAACAGTACAACCAGAATCTGCACCACGAGCAGCGCAATCATGAAACCGAGGACGCCGCCGACTCCATGCGCGCGCAGAAGCGCGATGACGATAAACGGAGTGATGATGGTCGCCCCGCGCCCAAAGGTGTTGCAGATTCCTGCTGCCCGCATGCGCACTTCCGTGGGGAACAACTCGGGAATGTAGATGGCGAAAAGCAACGTGACCAGGACATAAATGGGAATGATCAGGAGGAATCCGACCGCAAGAAAAACGGCGGGATGACTGACAAAAGGATAAATCGCGCCCATGATGATCGTAAGCAACGAAGCCCCCAGGATGGTGGGCTTGCGTCCCCAGGAATCGGCGGTGTAGGCGCCAATGGCCGAACCCAGTGGCGCGCCCAGCGAAATCACCAGCGCGTAGCCGAGCGAAGAAGCAATGCTCTGCCCTTCCTGAACAAAGAAGGTGGGCAGCCAGGTAACGAAGCCATAAATGAGAGTGTTGATCACGATCAGTGTGGTGGCTCCCAGGATCATGCGTGGGAAAAGGCCCGGTCCCAGCAGCGACGCCAGGCTGCGGGAAGGTGGCGGCGCAGGAGGGGCAGGCGGGGGGAGAGTCTCGCCCGCACGGGAGACCTCGCGCTCCACGCTTTGCAGAATAGCCTCGGCTTCTTCCCTGCGCCCGATGGATTCCAGCCAGCGCGGTGATTCGGGCAGGGCTTTTCGCAAATACCAGACCACCAGCGCTCCCACTCCGCCCAGCACGAACATGACGCGCCAGCCAAAGCGCGGGATGATCAGCGTGCCCAGAAGCCCGGTAACCGGCAGGCCCCCGACCACAAAAACGGAAATCGCCCCCAGCCACTTTCCCCGCGCTTGCGGAGGGACAAATTCAGTCATGGTGGAATAGCCAACCACATTTTCCGCCCCCAGCCCTGCGCCCATCACGAAGCGCAGCAAAATCAGCACGTTCATGGAAGGCGCGAAGGCGCTGGCAATGGAAGCTAAGCCAAAAATGGCGAGGTTGCCCTGATAGGTAAAACGGCGGCCGTAGCGATCGCCCAGAAACCCCGTCAGAAACGATCCCAACATCATCCCCACAAACGTGACGGAAACGAATTCCGCATTCTGGCCCAGGGTGGAAAAGCCGCTCTTAAGCGTGGCGCCCAGCACGCTGGCAGCCACATAGATGTCGAAGCCGTCAAAGAACATGCCCACGCCGATGAGCCACATGATGCGGCGGTGGAAGGCGCAAATGGGCAGGCGATCGAGACGCGCTCCCGCATTGACCGGTGGGAGGGAGTTCATTTCTTTTTTTTCAGCACGGCCAGGCTGTCGCGAGTGAGCGTTTCGGCCGCCAGGCGGCAATTCTCGGCGAAATTATTCTGCTGAGCCGCCAGAAAAAACTCCTTGCAGCGGCGGACAGCAGCAGCGTCCAGGCGAAGAATGCGCTCCACGAGCGTATCGGCGTCGAGGATTAGGCGATCGGCCGGGCATGCCTGCGAGATGAGGCCGATCTGCTGAGCGTAAACAGGTGTGATGACATCTCCGAACAGCAGCAGCGGAAAAGCAAAGCGGGGCAATGTGTACTCACCCAAGTAGGCCATGATGGCGGACGGGGGCAGCCCGGAGCGCATCTCCGGAAATCCCAAGGCTGCGGTTTGGGCAACCAGAACAAAGTCGCAGACGATAGCAAGCCCGAACCCGAAACCAAAAGCGTCACCCTGAACTTCCGCCACGCTGATCAAAGGCGACATGCGCAGGCGGCGCTTTACCTCAATCAGGCGCCTCGTCTCGCGGCGAATGCCGGCAGCGTCGCGGCCGGCGCGCTCGCGTCCCGTGCAGAAAACCTTTCCTCGGGCCCGGACGCGCAATACTCGCGCCCGCGGCCGCTCTGATTCCGCGCGCAGTTCGGCCAGCATGGCATCGAACATGGGGCCGCTGACTTCGTTGCCATGTTCCGGATTGTTCAGCGTGAAACTGAGGACATCACCTGTGCGCTCAATGATCAAACCGGTATGAACGGGAGTGGAAGGGCGGGACGCTTTCAGGGCCGGCACGCCCGACACGGTATACATGAACCTATCTCCTGTCAACCACCCGAGGGGAGCGCGCTGCCGCACAGCAGTACCGCTTCCGACCTTAAGGAAACCTGAAGAAAACTTTTTATTTCTGGCGAAGGTAGTAGCGTAAGCACACGTGCCTGCCTCAGATACAATTCTGCCACTGCACCGGATATTCCTTGGAGAGACACATGGACTGGACTGGGGTTGAGGCCGAACCTGTTCAAAAATCGCTACGTGGCCTGGCCCAAGGACTGACATTGCTGACCATGTTCCACGATGGCAGGTACTGCCTGGGAGTGAAGACTCACAACGGCATCCTGAATGTGCCGCATGCAGCTCGCCTTTTGAGCATGCCCGCCCCGGGCACCATGGATGAACTGCTGCAGAATGAAGACGGTCCCCGGCTGAACGCGTTGGTGAATGCGGCACTGCGCTCCAAAGCCGCCGATGGCGCGCTGATTGCAGAGGACAGCATCGAGTACGGCCCGGTGGTGACCTGCCCGGAGAAAATCATCTGCATCGGCCTGAATTACCGGCG
>DATEGM010000105.1:0-16598 GCA_035280085.1 Terriglobales bacterium | reverse complement strand
CTGGGCGATGCCATCCTTGGGTTTGTGACCAGCGAAGAGCTTTACCGGCGTTATCCGGACTTCGAAGAAGGGCACCTTTCCAAGCTGCGCGCCCACCTGGTAAGCGGGCGTCACCTGGTGCGGGTAGCCCGTGAACTGGATTTGGGCAAGTTCCTGGCCCTGGGCCGGGGAGAAGAGAAAAGCGGGGGGCGCAGCAAGGCCGCCCTGCTGGCGAATGCTTTGGAAGCGGTGGTGGCAGCCTTATACCTGGATGCGGGCCTGGAGAAAGCGCGGGAGCTTATCCTGCAGCGCATCCTGCTTCCCGAATTGCGCGAGCTTCCCGGCGGAACCACCGTCCCCATCACCGACTACAAATCCACTTTGCAGGAGGTGGTGCACTCCACCGGGCACGCCCAGCCCTCCTATGTTCTGGTAAAGGAAGAAGGCCCCGAACACAGGAAAACTTTTACCGTGGAAGCGCGTCTGCATAAGGGTGGGAGCGATCACCATCCGGAGTTTGTGGCCCGGGCGGCAGGGCCGACCAAGAAGCGGGCGGAGCAGGAGGCTGCCCGCCAGGCCCTGGAATACCTGTGGTCGCTGCCGGCCGCCGGCGGCAAGAGCAAAGCACCCGAGAAGAGCCAGTGACTGACCAGCCAGTAACGGAAGAACTAAGCCAGCAGCCCGCGGTTGAGCCGCAACCTGCCCCCGCCGCCCCGGAGCGGCGGCGGGCGCTGCGCGCCGGCATGCCCGGCTCCATTCAGTCCCTGCTGGTCACCGTGGTCATCGCGCTTTTTGTCATCACCTTCCTGGTGCAGGCCTTCCAGATCCCTTCCGAATCCATGGAAAACACCCTGCTCATTGGCGACTACCTGCTGGTGGATAAGGTGGACTACGCCAACGGCGGCCTGTGGGGTCGCGTTCTGCCCTACAGCAAAATTCAGCGCGGCGACATTGTGGTGTTTCATTATCCCGTACACCCCGACCAGCATTTTGTGAAGCGCGTGATCGGGGTTCCCGGCGACCACATCCGCATGAGCGGCAAGCAGGTGTGGGTGAACGGCGTGCCGCTGAAGGAAAGCTACGCCATCTACCGCTCGGCGGCGGATGACGCCTACCACTACCACTTCCCCAATACGGACTTCGTGGCCGCGGGTGTGGAAGCGCGCTGGTGGCTGCAGATGCGCAACCTGGTTCACGAAGGCGAGCTGGTGGTCCCGCCGGGGCAGTATTTTGTGCTGGGCGATAATCGCGACGAAAGCCTGGACAGCCGCTTCTGGGGATTTGTGCCGCGAGCCAATATTGTCGGGCGGCCGCTGATCATCTACTGGTCAATTCGCGCCCCGGAAGATGACCCCGGCATGGCCGGCGCCGGCGGCGACACCTTGACGCACTTTGCGTATGTGATGACTCACGTTTTCCAGGCCACCCGCTGGCACCGCACCTTTCGGCTGGTAAATTAGCAGTATCCCGCGCAACCGGGTAAATTAATACTGATGGCAACCGCGCTCAGCAAGACGAAGTCTCCGGCCAGGAAGCTGCCCAGGAAAGAGGAAAAGAGAAAAGAGACCACGGTTGAATTCCTGGCCTCGCTGGCCGTGGTGCTGGTGGTGGGACTTTTCATCATTACTTTCATTGTGCAGGCCTTCGAAATCCCCTCCAGCTCCATGGAGGACACGCTGCTGATCGGGGACCACGTTTTCGTCAACCGCATCGGCTTTGCGCCCGATTCGCACTACCTGGGGCCGCTGCTTCCCTACCACGATCCCAAGGACGGCGACATTGTCGTGTTTCTCTCCCCGGCCGAGCCCGGCTTGTACGTGGTGAAGCGGGTTATGGGCGTGCCCGGCGACCGCATTCACCTGCGCGACGGCATCGTCTACCGCAACGGCCAGGCGCTCAATGAGCAGGGCTACGTGCTGCGCAATGGCAGTTACAACCCCTACCGGGATAACTTCCCGGCCATTTCCGCCAGCGACGCCAACAGCGTGACTCCGGAGTGGCGCCTGACCATGAGCTCGCACATCCAGGGCGAGGACCTGGTGGTGCCGCCGGACCGCTACTTCGTGATGGGCGATAACCGCGACGTCAGCTACGACAGCCGCTACTGGGGCTTCGTGCCGCGGGAGAACGTGATCGGCCGCCCGCTCTTCATCTACTGGTCGTTCGTGGAATCTTCCGGCCAGTACCTGAAGCGCAGCGCGGCCGACCGCATTGGCTTCATCTTCCACGTGATCTTCCACTTCTTCGACCAGACGCGCTGGGGGCGCATGCTGCACATTGTGCGATGAAGCGGGCCACTCGCAACTTCGTGGGCGCTTTTGCGGCCGTGGTGTTGCTGGCCCTGGTGGTGCCGCCCCTGATCAGCATGGGGCGGTTTCACTCCCGCATTGACCAGTCCATCGGGCGGGCGCTGGGCCGGCAGGTCACCATCGGCGAAGTCAACCTCCGCCTGCTTCCCCAGCCGGGATTCGACCTGCAGCGCCTGGTGGTGGCGGATGATCCCTCCTTCAGCGCGGAGCCCGCGCTGCGCGCCGATGAGGTCACCGCCTACTTGCGGCTCAGTTCGCTTTGGCGAGGGCGCCTGGAGATCGCCCGCCTCAGCCTGCAGAACCCCAGCCTGAACCTGGTGCGCGGCCCGAATGGACGCTGGAACGTTTACGCCCTGCTGGAACGCACGGCGCAAATCCCCTCCGCCCCCACCTCCCAGAGCAAGCCGGAAACCCGGCCGCGCTTCCCCTACATCGAGGCCGACAGCGGGCGCATCAACTTCAAGGTGGGCGCGGAAAAGAAAGTTTACGCGCTCACTGACGCCGATTTCGCGCTCTGGCAGGAAGCAGAAAACAAGTGGAACTTCCGGGTCGCCGCGCGCCCGGTGCGCACCGATGAGAATTTGAGCGATACCGGCACGCTCAAGCTGGAGGGCTCATTCCAGCGCGCGCCTTCCCTGCGCGAAACGCCGGTCAGTGTGAAGTTGAACTGGCAGAATGGCCAACTGGGGCAACTGACGGAGCTGATTTACGGGCGCGATCGCGGCTGGCGCGGAGCCCTGGATCTTTCCGCGGAGCTCAGTGGGACCCCAGCATCGCTGGCCGTCCGGGCTGACGCCCGGGTGCAGGACTTCCGCCGGTACGACATCATCACCCCCGGCTCTCTCCAGCTGCGGGCACGTTGCGGCGCCCGCTTCAGCTCCATTGACCAGAGCTGGTCGCACGTCGCCTGCCGCGCCCCGGTTCAGGATGGGCTGCTGACGGTGAATGGCAACGCGGTGGCCCCGCTCAGCGGCGGCCCCTACCAGTTCAAAATGGTGGCGCAACAACTGCCCATGCAGTCGGTGGTGGCAGCGGCGCGGCACGCCAAACGCGACCTGCCTGAGGATCTGACGGCCAGCGGCACGCTGAATGCCAGCTTCCTGGTTTCCAAGTCGGCGGAGACTGGCTGGCGGCGCTCCTGGTCGGGCGATGGGCAAACCAGCGAATTCGTGCTCTCCTCCGACCTCACCGGCAATCAGCTCAGGTTGGGCGCGATTCCGTTCACCGTAGTGGGCGGCGACGGTCCACTGCCCGCGCGGACCCACCGGCCCCGCCTTCTGCAGCCGAGCATCCCGCCGGAACTGCGCATGGCTTTGGGCCCGTTCCGCCTGCAACTTGATGGGGGCGCCCCCGCAGTGCTTTATGCCTCGCTTTCGCGCAGCGGCTATGAAGTCAACCTGCAGGGCGATGCCCAACTGCCCCGCCTGGAGCAGGTGGCGCGCACTCTAGGCGTGCATGCGCCTCCGCACGCTAAAAAAGGAACGGCCAGGCTGGACCTGCAGATTGCCGGCCTGTGGACCGGCTTCCCTGCCCCGGCAGTTACGGGTAAGGCGCAATTGCGCAACCTGAGCGCAGAGTTGAAGGGTGTGGCCGCCCCGCTGCAGATCTCCTCCGCGGAGCTTGTGCTGGCGCCGCAAAAACTTATGGTGCAGAACCTGGCGGCCGGTTTTGCGGGAAGCGGCATGCACCTTTCCGGATCGGTGCAACTTCAGCGCCACTGCCCCACCGGTGAAACGTGCCCCGCGCAGGTGAATTTGCACGCTGACCAGTTGGTTGCCGCGGAGTTGGAAAACCTGCTCCATCCGCGCCTGAACCGTCCCTGGTATCGCCTGCTGCAGCGCGAGCGCGAGAAACCGCTGGCCGGACTCCTGGCGACGGGCAGCCTCTCCGCCAATCGCGTAATTGTAGGCCGACTGGCGGCTACCCGCTTCAGCAGTCGCCTGAGCATTTACCACGGCGAGGTGCGGCTTTCGCAGGTGCGGGCAGGCATCTGGGGAGGGCAGCACGAGGGTGAATGGCTCCTCGATTTCTCCGGGCGCCAGCCCGTCTACAGCGGCACCGGCGCCCTGGCGAACGCGGCCCTCGCGGATGCAGCACAGACTATGGGCGATGATTGGGCCACCGGCAGGCTTTCCCTGCAATACCGGCTGAAAGCGGCAGGCTGGAGCAAAGCTGAGCTGGCAGCCTCGCTGGCCTCCAGTACGGATTTCGATGTCCGCGATGGCGTAATGCACCACCTGAGCCTGGTCGCCGCCGCCAAGCCGCTGCGCCTTCGCCGCTTCACCGGCCGGCTGGCACTGGAGAAGGGCGAGTTCACCATAAGCACAGGCAAATTGCAGGCCGGGGACGGCATCTATCAGGTAAGCGGAACCGCTCTGCTCGACAGCAAATTGAATATCAAGCTGGTACGCGACAGCTCGCACTCGTTCGACATTACGGGCACGCTGGGCGCGCCTAAGGTGACAGCTGTGTCTCACCCGCAGACGGAAGCCGCGCTGACCAAATGAAACTCGCCGCGATTCTTTTCCTGTGTACATTTTGCTTTGCTGCCGTAGCCGCCCGGCCAAACGCACCGGCCGCCGATAATTCTGCTGTTGACAGCATGCAGCGCAAGCTTGACCGCATTCAGAGCAACGGCGAGCAGGCCACTCCCCGGCCACTGACCACGGTGATGACGGAGCAGGAGATCAACGCCTACGTGGCCAGCGGCAGGGTGCGGATGCCCAAAGGGGTGCAGTCGTTGCGCTTTTCCGGCCAGCCGGGAGTGATTGATTCGTGGGCGCGCGTGGATTTTGACCAACTGACCGCCGGCCAGCGCAGCGCCAATCCCCTGCTCAGCATGTTCAGCGGCGTGCACGACGTGGCCGTCACCGCCCATGGCAGCGGCTCCGCCGGCGTGGCCAACGTGCACATTGATTCCGTCGCCCTGGATGGCGTTACCATCCCTGACTTTGCGCTCGAGATGTTCGTAAATCACTACATCAAGCCCAAGTATCCCAACCTGGGCATAGATAACCGCTTTCAGCTCCCCGACCGCATTGACACGGCGGTAGCGGGCAACCACGAGCTAACGGTCACGCAAAAATAAAGCGCTTCAGGAAATGCGTGGCTCAGGCGCCCTCGCCTGTGCGGGCGAGCGAGGCTCGCGTGATTCGCCCGGGGCTGAAGCCCGAAATGGAGATTGCCTTTATTCCCACGGCTGAAGCCGTGGGCTTCCACGCCTTGTAAGCGCCTTCGTCAACGCTCCAGGGCCTTGGTCCACGTGGGCAGCCTTGCTAATCGCCCGCCGCTTTCTCACGGGCAATTTCTTCCTCGCGTTCCTGCTCCGCGCCGGCCATGGTGTCCAGGTTGGTGGATGATTCCAACTCCGCCGGCTCGGCGTCACCCGCCGGCTCGATTTGCGTTTCCGGAAGATCAGGCACGCCGGTAGCGTCGGCCACTCCGCCCGCCATGTCGAGTTGCAGCGCTTCGCTGGCCAGCTTTTCAAATTCCTCCATGCTGGGCAGTTCGCTCACATCCTTCAGCCCAAAGCGCAGCAGGAACTCTTTAGTGGTCTTGTAGAGAATGGGCCGTCCGATCACCGCCTTGCGCCCGGCGGTGGTGACCAGCTTGCGTTCCAGCAGAGTGGCGATGACGCCGCTGGAATCCACGCCGCGGATTTCGCTGATTTCGGGCACGGTGACCGGCTGCTTGTAGGCGATGACGGCCAGGGTTTCCAGCGCCGGCAGCGACAGCCGCACCGGCGGCTTCAGGCTCTTGGCGAAGGCGCGCACCACGTCGTGATGCTCAGGCTTGGTGGCCATGCGGTAGCCGCCCGCCACCTGGCGGATTTCCATGGCGCGCTCGGAGGCTGCGTATTCGCTGACCAGTTCGTCCACCGCCGCCCGCACCCGGCCCTTGATTTCGGCGTCGGCCAGCGGAGCGCCTTCCTCCGAGACCACCGCCTCCTTCAGCAGGCTGGTGATGTGTTCCAGGCTCACCGGCTCTTCCGCCGCGTAGATAATGGCTTCGATTTTGGGTTTGATACTCATAATGAAATTAATTTCGTCCTGCGTACTTCAGTCGTCCCTCCGGGACTCCGTTGTGTAACCGCCGTTTGTCCCGCCAGTAAACTGGCGGGCTACTGTCATGGCGTCCAGGACGCCTGGTGTTCAGCAAGCCTCGCGCGTTTCTCAGCTCAGGACGCCTCGTGTTTGACCTCAGGAGCCTGGCGTTTCAGCTCAGGCGCCTGGCGTTTCAGCACGCATCGCCTGACCTGCGGCGACCTGCTCGTCGAGACCGGATAGAGCAGGCCTTCAGGCTTGAAATAGCTGAAGCTCGGCTCGAATCCGTCCCGTAAGGGACTGAATGAAAGTAGCCCGCCACTTCAGTGACGGGTAAAGCCACATTCCGCATTCCAGTCCCGTAGGGACGGCTGAAAACGAAATTTACCGCCAGTCATCCCGAACCGTACTCTGCTCGCCGAACACGTTGTCGAACTCCGCGTGCTTGCGGACCAGTATTTCGCCGAACAGGGCTTCCTGCCGCAACTGAATAGCCTGCAGCCGCACCAGTTCCAGCATGGCCAGGAACATGCACACCAGCGCCTGCCGCGATTGCAGGTTGCGCAGAAGATGCTTGAGCCGAATGGGCTTGTCTTCCATCATCAGCCGCCGGCGCAGGAATTCAATCATCTGCGAAACCGTGACCGCCTCTTCGTCTACTTCCAGCACCGGCCGCGACTTGGCCCGCTGCAGAATCTGCTGAAAGGTTTTCACCAGGTCAATAACGTCCGCTGCCAGCTCCGGCTCCGTGCCTTCCGCCTCCATGAACTCGCGCACCGCGGGATTGGTGAGCACCGCGTCTTCAATCTGCTGCTTCTGTAGCAGCATCTGCGCCGCAGTCTTGAACTTTTCATGCTCCAGCAGCCGGTTCACCAGCTCGGCGCGCGGGTCCTCCTGCGCCTCCGCGGGAGCGTCCGGGTCGCGCGGCAGCAGCATCTTGGACTTGATGTGGATAAGCACCGAGGCCATGTAGATGAAGTCGGCGGCCACATTCACATCCAGCTGCCGCATGCGCTCCACGTAGGTCAGGTACTGGGCCGTGATCTTGGCGATGGGAATGTCGTAAATATCAATATCCTGCTTGCGGATCAGGTCCAGCAGCAGGTCGAGCGGGCCGTCGTAAACCTCGGCCACGGTGACAGCGAAGGGAAAGTCGCTCTCCTTCTGCGGCGGCTTCGGAGGCGCTTCCGGCGGTGCGGCGATGTTCGTGTTCGGTTGGACCATAACAGTAGTTGGTAGCTAGTAGCTGGTAGTTGGTCATCTGCAGGCAGCACTAGCTACCAACTACCAGCTACTAACTACTGATTCTTCGCCGCCTTGGCCGGCGCTTCGAAGTCCAGTGACATATGCATGGCTTCGCGCACCTCGTCCATAGTGGCGCTGGCTATCTTGCGGGCTTTGCTGGATCCGTTCTCCACAATATCCCACGCCAGGCGGGGATTGTCCTCGTATTTTTTTCGCCGCTGTTGCATGGGATTCAGCACACTTACCAGTGCATCTGCCACCCAGCTTTTACATTCAATGCAGCCGATTCCTGCGGTTTTGCAGCCTTCCCACACTTTGGCGATGGTGGGCTGGTCGCTGAATATCTTGTGCAAATCTCCCACCGGGCAAATGTCGGGATTTCCCGGGTCGCTCCGGCGGATGCGCGCCGGATCGGTGACCATGGTCTTCAGCTTTTGCCGCACCACTGGTTCGGGGTCGGTGAGCAAAATGGTGTTGCCGTAGGACTTGGACATCTTGCGCCCATCGGTGCCGGGCAGCTTGGCGGCGGGCGTGAGCAGGGGCTGCGGCTCAGGAAACACGTAGGAGCGCTTTGCCTGGTAAAGCATGTTGAAGCGGCGTGCGATTTCGCGGGTCAACTCCACGTGCGGCACCTGGTCCTCGCCCACGGGGACGTAATCGCCCTTATAGATCATGATGTCAGCCGCCTGCAGCACCGGATAGCCGAGGAAGCCGTAGGTTCCAAGGTCTTTGTCCTGAATGTTTTCGCGCTGCTCCTTGTAGGTGGGAACGCGCTCCAGCCAGCCCAGGGGCGTGAGCATGGAGAGCAGCAGGTGCAGTTCGGCGTGCTGCGGCACGTGCGACTGGATGAACATGGTGCAGCGCTCCGGATCGAGGCCGGCGGCGAGCCAGTCGAGCACCACTTCCAGAGAATTTTGCTTAATGCTGGATGTGTCGGCGTAGTCGGTGGTCAGGGCGTGCCAGTCGGCCACCATGAAGAAGCAGTCGTATTTGTCCTGCATGCGCACCCAATTATCGAGCGCGCCCACGTAGTTGCCCAGGTGGAGCTTGCCGGTGGAGCGCATGCCGCTGAGAACTCGTTTATGGCGGTTGTCGGAGCGAGAAGGCATTCACACTCTCATCAGCAGAGAATTAAATATTGCGAGGAACGGCGACATCATGGCCATCAGCAGGTTGCCGCCAACCAGCAGCAGCAGGATCAGGCCGACAATTCCCACCCGGTCGTAAATGTCGCGGGTGCGCTCGGAAAGCATGTGCCGCACCACGTGGCTGCCATCCAGCGGCGGCACCGGAATCAGGTTGAATACGCCCAGCAAGACGTTAATAACCATGCCCTGGTAGAGCAGCACGGATATGGGCACCAGCGCCGAATTGCTGATTCCGGGATAGCCCAGCATCGCCGCTTTCACGATAAAACTGGCCTGGGGCGAGCTCACCGAAATCAGCATGAGACAGATGACCGCCAGCGTGGCCACCAGGAAGTTGCTGATAGGCCCGGCGATAGCGGTGAAAATATCGTCGCGAATCTCGTGACTGAAGTTGCGCGGGTCCACCGGCGTGGGTTTGGCCCAGCCAATCACGGGAAAACCGGTTATCAGGCAGATGGCCGGCATGATCAGCGTGCCCATTATGTCTATATGGCGCATGGGGTTAAGCGAGACGCGACCCAGCATCTTGGCGGTGGGGTCGCCGCAGCGCCAGGCCGTGAAGGCGTGTGCGGACTCGTGCACGCTGATGGCAAAAAGGAAAGCAATGGCCTGAAAAACGTAGATAACGTGTTGAAGGGTCATGCCTTAGGTGATTGTACAGGCGTCAGTTGCCGGTTGTCAGGATCACGTTTCAAAGTTTCACAGGTTTCAAGGTTTCAAAGTTCAGTAGGTTTCGAAAGTTTCAAGGTTTCGCAGGTTCAGGATTTCGCAATCGTGGCAAGGTCGCTACGTCATCCCACCCATGCAGGAGTCATCCCGAGTGGCTTTAGCCGCGAGGGATCTCGCGTGCAGAACCGCTCGGACTTTTGGGCCTGGAGCTCGAAACTTGAAATTCGAAACTTGAAACTCGAAACCGAAACCTTGAAACCTTGAAACCTTATCTCGTCTCCCCCGCCCGCCTCACTTCCTCCGGTGCTATGTCCTTCACTTTTACCGTTTTGGCGGGAATGCCTGCCACGATGTGGAAAGGCTCTACCGGCTTAGAAGCCACACCCATGGAGCCCACCATGCCGTGCTCGCCCACGCGCACCCCGCTGAGCACGGTGGCGTGGTAGGTGACGCGGGCGCGCGGGCCGATTTCCGTGCGCATGTTGTTGACGATCATGCCGTCATTCAGATCGTGGGCGTGCGAGTAAACGTTGGCGTAGTCGGAAATCGAACTGCCCTCGTGGATGATGATTTCCCCGCGGTCGTCGAGCAGAACGTACTTGTGAATCACGCAGTTATCTTCCACCGTCAGGTTGTAGCCGAAGGAAATTTCCACGCCGTGGAAGATCTTCACGTTCTTGCCGCAATGCTTGAAGACGTGGCGGGCGAGCATGGCACGCACGCGAAATCCCAGCCAGTGGTTCAGGCCCACGGGCGAGCGGTCGAACATCATCCAGAACCAGATCAGGGGCTTGCGCTCAGCGTAGCGGACCGGGTCCGCATCGCCGTAGTACTCCGGTTCCAGGGTGGTGTTGCGCGGGTCAAAGGTGTGAAACAGCGCCTGGGTGGCAAGCGATCCGCCGCTGGGGCGGGCATCATAAGCCAGACCGAGGTAGAGCTCGCACAAAGTGTCGCGCACCACATTGGAGCGGTGCTCGGGATCGCGGTTCATGAACTCTTCATCCAGGCGCTCAATCCAGGCTAAATAGCCTTTTTCCGCCTCAGGGGTCGGGGCCAGGTTGCGATAGTCAAAGCGCGGCATACAGTCGTCCTCAAAGTGCTCAGGGCAATAGAAAACGATATCACGCGGCGGTTACCGCTTCCCAATGCGGTGGGCAACTGAACGCGATTGCCAGGAACGCCTGTCCAGTAACGCACACTTGGTTTCGTAATCGGACATTGGCCCCCGAATGCGTGCCGGGAAGGTTTTCAATTGCGCGCATTCCGGATTCCTTGCCATCAGCTAAGCGCAACATTTTCAAAGGAATAGCAAATTTTCGAGATAGCCTGCTTCGGTTCGGCTTTGGTCTGGGATTTGCAACTCAGGTTGAAGTCTCAAAGCTGGCAAGGATGGAGGCCTCTCAGATGGGGATTCTATTTCAGGACCTGCGCTTCGCTGTGCGCATCTTGCGCAAGTCACCCAGCTTCACCGTGGCGGCGGTGCTGACGCTGGCCGTGGCCATCGGCGCTAATGCCGTGGTTTTCGGAGCGCTGAATGCTCTGGTGCTGCGCCCCCTGAACGTTCCGCATGCGGAAAGTTTGTATGAGCTTGGGCGGAGCAATGGCCAGAACGAATCCTATCCCAGCTATCTTGATCTGCGCGCCCGCAACCGCAGCTTTGAGGACTTGGCCGCGGTTGCCTTCGATGAGGCGGGGCTGGATGCGGGCGCGGGTCCGGCGCGTTCGTGGGGCTACAGGATCAGCGGGAACTACTTCGATGTATTGGGCATCCAGCCGTATCTTGGGCGACTGCTCCATGCCTCCGATGAGCATGGCCGCAACAGCGCACCCTATGTGGTGCTCAGCTATGCGTGCTGGCACACGCGTTTTCAGGATAATCGTGGCGTAGTTGGGCGAGTCGTTCAACTCGACAAGCATCCCTTCACCGTCATTGGAGTAACGCCGCCGGGATTTCTCGGCATTCTTGTGGCTTTTTCTCCCGATTTCTTCGTGCCCATCGTGAATCAGGAACAGATAGACGGCCAGAGTCTTCTGACTGCGCGGGGCAATCACTGGATTGACGATGTGTTCGGGCATTTGAAGCCAGGGGTCACACCGGCGCAGGCGACCGCTGATCTGAATTCTATCGGCGCTTCTCTGATAAAAAATTATCCCAAAGAGGAGACGAGTGGCACTTTTGGCATCGGGCATCCAGGACTTGGCGATCTTTTTAACGGGGCCATAAAGGCTTTTATTGCGGGATTGATGCTGCTGGCAGGCTTAATTCTGCTGGCTGCATGCGCCAACCTGGGCAGCCTGTTCACGGCACGCGCGGCCGAGCGTTCCCGCGAAGTTGCCCTGCGGCTGGCGCTAGGCTCGAGCCGCCGACGCATTTTGCGGGGGCTATTTACAGAAGCCGTGCTGGTCGCTCTTGCCGGTGGCGGCCTGGGGCTTTGGTGCAGCGTAGTGCTGCTGCGCTGGCTGAGCGAGTGGCACCCCTTCCCCGAATTTCCCATCAACGTGCCGGTAAGCCCGGACTGGCATGTTTACGTAGTGGCTTTGCTGCTGGCGCTGGTAAGCGGGCTTCTTTTTGGCGCGGTTCCCGTGCGGCAGATCCTGCGCACCGATCCTTACGAAATCATCAAGTCCGGAGCGAGGAGCACGCCGGGGCGGCGGTTCGGCGTCCGGGATTTGTTGCTGGGGGTGCAGATTGCCATTTGCGCCGTGCTGGTTACCTCTTCGCTGGTAGCGGTGCGCGGATTGTTACGTTCGCTGCACGCCCACCTCGGGGTGGAGCCCCAGAACGCGATGCTGGCGGCGACCGATCTGAACCCAGCTGGTTACAGCGATACGCAAGTTGAGGCGATGCAAAAACGCATGATGGAGGCGATCCGGGAGATTGGCGGCGTGACATCGGTGGGCCTGGTGGGGGAAGATCCGCCCCTGCACATAGGCTGGCAGAGCGTGGACGTTTTTAGCGAGCAAACTTCCGATTTTCGCGCTTCCAATGCGGCGGCGGAGACGATCAGGTACAGCGTATCCCCGGAGTACTTCCAGGCCGCCGGCACCACCCTGCTCTGGGGCCGGGGTTTCACCTGGCATGACGATAAAAACGCGCCCCGTGTGGGCATCATCAACCAGGTGTTCGCGCGCAAAATATTTGGTTCGCCGGCCCGGGCGCTCGGCGGTTATTTCAAGTTGCGCGATGGCGCGCGTATCCAGGTGGTGGGCATCGTCGAAGATGGAAAATACACGGCCAACCTGGCGGAAAGTTCTCAGCTCGCGGTGTTTCTCCCCATTCTGCAAGCGCCCTCGGGCAATTCCTGGATGGTGGTGCGGTCGAACCGTGACCCGCAGCAAGTGGCGGCGGCCATCAGGGCTAAACTGCGGGATTTGGATCCAGGGCTGGCTGCCTTCATCCAAAGCTGGGACAGTGAGATGAACGGAGCGCTGTTTGCGCCGCGCATGGCCACCCTGTCTCTGGGCGTGTTGGGCATGATGGGGGCCCTGCTGTCCATCATCGGCATCTTCGGCATGGCGGCTTATTCGGTGAGCAAGCGCAAGCGGGAACTGGGAATCCGCATCGCCCTCGGCGCGCAGCGCAAGGAAGTGCTGCAGGCGGCGCTGGGACGCGCGGTGCGGCTGCTCGCTCTTGGTTCCACGGTAGGGTTGCTGGTGGGAATTCTGGCCAGCCGGGTGCTGGCGTCTATCGTGTACCAGGCAACGCCGCGCGACCCGCTGGTACTGGCAGGCTGCGTTCTGGCCATGGCGCTGCTGGGGCTGCTAGCCACCTGGGTTCCGGCGCAACGCGCGCTGGCCATTGATCCCATGGTGCTGCTGCGCGAAGAGTAACGCGGCAGCGCATACGTTGGGAACACCATTAGCCAGGAATTCCGGCGGGGGGACTGGAAACCGGAGGCGCTTGCTCGCGCAGCCCAGACCCGCAGTACGGGCAATAAATGTCATTGGCGCTGACCAGGCGCTTGCACTGAGGACAACTTGGGGTCAGCTTGCAGCTGCAGCGAGGGCAGAAGTTGAAGCCAGTCTCCACGAAATAGCCGCACTGCGGGCAGGCCCGGCGCATCGGCTGACGCAGAACAAAGTAGAGGATGAAACCCAGGGCGTTGGGAATGATGATGACCACAATCGTCCACAGGATGGGGCTCATGCCGCGGCGCTTGGCGTCGCGATTCACATAGCCGATGAGAGCCAGAAAAGCGACGCCGCCAATGCCCGCCAGAATACCGAGCAGGGGCCGCGACCACGCCGGCGGAGCGCTCGCTTGGTGAGCCAGCGGAATATTGAAATACCACTGGCAGGCGAGAAAGACTATGGCCGCGACACCCCACGCCCAACCTGGAATAATCCCGATTTCCCTTCTAAATCCACCTGAAGTTTCGTTGGTTGCCAGCATAGATTTCTCAGCCTTCCTGTCGCCATTGCCGCGACCGTTCGCGGTCGCCCGTCCAGTGAGTGCCGCGGGCCAGGAGCAGCACGCTCACGACCAGCGCCGGCGCGAAGAAGAAAAAGATGAAGCTCGCTTGCCATAGCACGGTAGAGACTCCGACCCAAGCGCCGAGCCAGGCAAATAAGCGCCAGAGCAACGGTGCGCTGACCGTGGCGGAAAGCCCCACCGCCAGGCAAGCCGTGCCTACCAGCCACATGCGTTGCCGCGCTTGGCGAAGCCGGTCAGCATGGAAGCGCACGCGCATCTGGGTGGCGCGCACCAGGCGGGAGTCGGCGGCCAGCGGCAAGGAACGAAGAGCACTTACCATCTCCTTGGCCGCTTCCGCATAATTGCGGCAGGCGTCGCATTCAGCCAGGTGGGAGCGCATCCAGGTCTGCTGCGCCGGAGAGAGGCTGTCACCCAGAGCGATCAGTTCGCGCGCCTCGTCATGTGCGTTCCGGGTCATGCCTGAGCTCCTCTCAGCCGCGCCATTAACATGTTCAGTCCGCGATAGAGCCGCGACTTTACCGTGCCCAGCGGCGCGGCGGTGACCCTGGCAATCTCGTCCAGGGAGAGCCCTTCTTGAAAACGCAGGACCAGTGTTTCGCGGCATTCCGCCGGAATGCTGACCAGGACCGCGCTGACGCGCTCGGCTTGCTCGCGCTGCAGCACAACTTCCCACGCCGGGGGCCGGGTATCGGCCGGCTCGAAGGCCGCGTGTTCTTCGTCTTCCATGAGTCCGTCCAGGCTCAAGGGACTTTTTCTTCGCAAATAATCTATCGTCAAGTTCCTGGCCACGGCGTAAAGCCAGGTAGCGAATTCGTGCTTGCCGTCGTACTGATGGCCGCGTTCCAGCACGCGAATCCAGGTTTCCTGGAAGAGGTCCTCGGCCAATTCACGATTGCCGGCCAGGTATACCAGATAGCGCAGCAACCGGTGCTGATATTGCTCGATGAGGCGGTCCAGCAGGTCCGGATCCCGCCGGCGGAGGCCGCGAGCAATGGCGCTAGGCTCGGATTCCATCGCATTCATGAAGCAATTGGCTGTGGCGCTCATGCTACCCGGATATACGGGCGAGGGGCGAAGAAAGATGCAAGAAGAGGCCGGGTCCAGAAAGCTGGCTAAGCCGTTAACCCTCAGCCAGATGGGTGGGATTCGAAATCGCCTGGCGATTCTGCTACTGTTGAGCCCCCATGACCCAACTGGCCCGCAAACTGCGCGTGGTGGACTACTTCACGCTGGGCTGGGGCACCATGGTGGGGGTGGGCTGGCTGGTCGTGATGGACGACTGGCTGGGCCGCGGCGGGCCTCTGGGCGGAGTGCTCGGCTTCGCGATCGGTGGCGCCCTGCTGCTGCCCATCGGCTACATCTATGGGCAACTGGTGGCGGCCATGCCCGACGCCGCCGGCGAAATCGCCTACACCGCCAAAGTTTTTCCGCAGCGAGTCAGCTACGCCACCGGCTGGATGATGTTTCTGGCCTACTTCATCGTCTGCCCCTGGGAGGCGGTGGCCCTGGGGCGCATTGCCGCTTTTATTTTTCCCCGGTTGGATTCATTTGAAATCTACCGCGTGGCCGGCAAGCCGGTGTACCTGCCGCACCTGGCGCTGGGCCTGGGACTGACCGCGCTGCTGACGGTTCTGAATTACCGCGGCATCCGCCTGAGCGCCACGTTCCAGAACTGGACCACGTTCGCGGTGCTGGCGCTGTTCGTGATTTTCGTTTCGTTCGGCGCCGCGCATGGATCGGCGCACAATTTCCCGCCGCTGTTCAGCCACACGCCATTCATCTCTGTGCTGCTGGTGCTGCAGATTGTTCCCTATTTCATGACCGGCTTCGAGTCGGTGGCCAAGTGCGCGGAAGAGGCCAGCCTGGAGTTTCGCTCCGCCGGATACTTTCGCGCCATGGTGATGGCGATCGTGGTGGGCGCTCTGTTCTACATCATCGTGATCGCGGCGGTGGCCTGGGCTTCGCCATGGCAAAAGCTGCCGGGCGGCGCATTTTCCACCGCGGTGGCGTTCGAGCGGGCGCTGCACGCCCGCTGGATTGTCAGCGTGATCTTGAGCGCGGCCTTGCTTTCCCTGTTCAAGGTTTTCAATGGGAATTTCGTGGCTGCCAGCCGGTTGCTGTTCGCGCTGGGACGCCGCGGCATGGTGGAGTCTCGCCTGGGCCAGGTACATTCCAGGAACCAGACGCCGGCGATTGCCGTGCTCTGGGTGGGAATCGCGACCGCCGCTGTCATGCTGGCTGGAGAAGCCATCCTGGTGCCCATTACAGAAGTGGGCTCGGTCGCTTCCGCTCTGGGCTGGATGGCGGCCTGCGCCTCCTACTACTACATGCGTCCTGTGCCCCTGCGCCGGGCCGTTGCCGTCGTGGGAGTGCTGGTCGCCGTCGGCATGGTGCTGATGAAGGCCCTGCCCTTCATACCCGGCCACTTCAGCGTCTATGAGTGGATCGCATTCGGCGCCTGGGTGGTGCTGGGATGGGCGCTGCACCGGAGACCGGCCGCGGCGGCGACACGGGCGGCGTCGAGCCTGGAGTGAAAGCACTGCGGTAAGCAACTCCTTTACAATTGATTAAGACCGCTTTTTCTCCCCGAACCGGTCAACCTGCTGCCAAGGGTACGATTCAATTTCTGTGTGCCCTTTTGTAAGCCCGGCAGTCTGAATCGCCAATGACGCTCGAACGATTGCAGAAGATCATCGCCGCCGCCGGTGTGACCTCGCGGCGCAAAGCCGAACAGCTGATCTCCAGCGGCCAGGTGGAGGTGAATGGGCAG
>DATEGM010000104.1:0-10121 GCA_035280085.1 Terriglobales bacterium | reverse complement strand
GCATGAATGACCTGGTCCGGCCGGCGCTCTATGACGCCTACCATGAGATTGTGCCGGTGGTGTGCGATCCTGTCGCTGGCGAGCACGAATTGTTTGATGTGGTTGGCCCGATTTGCGAGACCGGCGACTTCTTTGCCCGGGGACGCGAGATGCCGCCTGTTAAAGACGACGATTTGCTGGCCATTCTGGACGTCGGCGCCTACGGCATGGTATTGGCTTCCAACTACAACACGCGCCCGCGGCCTGCCGAAATTATGGTGAACGGCGGCAAGGCGCGCCTCATCCGCCGCCGCGAGAAGCTTTCTGATCTGCTCCGCCTGGAAGACCCACGACCTTAACGCAGAGGCCGCGGAAAACTTCAAACAGACAACAAAAATGTCATCCTGAGCGAACGCTAGTTGAGCGAAGCGAAATGAGCGCGAATCGAAGGACTTTGTGCTTATTCACAACCTTTGTCCGTGGAGAACTTCGAAAGAAATTGTGCTTCACTGCGTCGTCCGCTGCCACACCACTTTGCCGCCCATGATAGTGGTCTCCACCTGGACGTCGCGGATGAGCTTCGGGTCAATGCTGAAAATATCGTCGCTCAGAATCACCATGTCCGCCAGCTTGCCGGGTGTGATTGAGCCCTTGTTGTTTTCCTGAAATTCCGCATAGGCGGACCCCATCGTGTACGCCTGAACGGCCTCGGCCACCGTAAGCTTTTGCTCAGGCATCCACCCGTTGGGATTCTTGCCGTCCAGCGTGGCTCGGGTCACCGCAGCGTAGATGGTCAGCAACGGGTTGAGTGGCGCCACATCCCAATCTGTGCCCAAAGCGAGCCGCACTCCATGGTTGAGAAATGTGCGGAACGCATAGGTAGTCTTAATGCGCTCCGGGCCAATGCGCCGTTCCGCCCAGCGCCCGTCGTCAATGGCGTGATACGGTTGCACCGAGGCGATCACGCCCAGCCTGGCAAAGCGGTCGAAATCTTTCGGGGCCATGTGCTGAGCGTGCTCGATTCGCCAGCGCCGGTCCTTTTCGCCATTGCTCTTAAGCACATCCTGATACAGGTCCAGAACCAGGGAAATGGCCTCATCGCCGATGGCGTGCACGCAAAGCTGCAGCCCCGCTTTGTCGGCGCCGACCAGCCGTTCCCGCATCTTGGAAAGCGGCTGCATTTCGTCGGTCAGTAAGCCTCGAGTTTTGGGGTCGTCCGTATATGGCTGAAAAAAATAGGCAGTAGTCGATCCCAGGGAGCCGTCGGCGAATGACTTCAGCGCTCCTGTGCGCAGCAGGCTCGAACCGAAAGCGTGCCGCATTCCGACTCGGGCGTAGTTCACCCAGTTGTCAATCAGGGGCGCCACGTAGATGCGCGTGGTCAGCTCCCCTTTTTCTTCCAGCTCCTTGTAGATCTCCAGGTTGCGAGAGAGGTCCTCGTTGGAGTTGGCCATCTCCTGCACACTGGTCACTCCCACACTGCGAGCGAGCGCCAGAGCACTGCGCGCCGCCTCCAGCCTTTGCTCATGGCTGAGCGGGGGGATAACTGCCTCAACCAGGTCCTTGGCCGCGTCTTTCAGAATGCCGGTAGGATTGCCATGGGCATCGCGACCGATCTCCCCGCCGAAAGGATCGGGAGTTTCGGCGGTGATATGTGCCAGCTTCAGCGCCAGTGAATTGGCCAGGTACATGTGCCCGTCATATCGCCCCACAGCCACCGGGTTGTCGGGCGTGACCCGGTCAATTAATTCCTTGGTCGGCAGGCGGGGCGGATTCCAGCGCTGCTCATCCCAGGTGCCGCCCAATATCCAGCGGCCCTTGGGTTGCTTTGCCGCGTATTGACCGATCCGGGAGGAGAACTCCTGCGGACTGGCGGCATCTTTCAGTTGCACGCTGGCCAGGCCCAGGCCGCTGTCCATGAAGTGCACATGGGCGTCATTAAAGCCGGGCAGCACCAGCTTGCCTCCGGCATCAATTACCCGCGTGCCGGGTCCGCGCCAGGCGTCCATAGCGGATGCGCTGCCAACAGAGACTATGCGTTCCCCCAGCACGGCCACAGCTTCCGCTCGCAGCTGCTGCTGATCTACCGTGTACACCTTGGCGTTGGTGACAATAAGGTCAGCCGCAGGCCGGTTCTGGTCCTGCTCCTGCGCCCATATAGTGCTTGCGATCAGCAGCAGCACTGCGATTTGCAAACTGAAGCTGCAGCTTGGTAGCGATTTGATGTTTTTTCTCCCATTGATGCGGAGGAGCAGATTCGATCCTGCCACGGCTCTAAACTGAGCACTGGCCACTGACCACTATCGTTGTCCCCACTTCAGTTTGGCTCGCAGCACATCGAAAAACGTCTTCTTCATGCGCAGCAGCTGCACCTTGTGCTGCGACTTCCTGCATGTCACCCGGTCGCCGTCCATCAAGGGCATTCCCACCTGCCCATCCACGCTGAGGAAAGCATGTTCTTCCGCGGCTTTGACCACGATGGAGATCTCTACCGAATCGCGTACCACCAATGGCCGGTGGGTAAGCGCGTGCGGCGACACTGGGGTAATAACAAAGCCTTCCACCGAGGGCATGAGGACGGGTCCAGCCGCGGCCAGGGAATAGGCGGTGGAGCCGGTGGGCGTGGCTACGATCAGCCCGTCCGCCTTGTAGTTGGAAACAAAGTCTTGGTTGATGTACAAGTCGAAGTCCGCCAGGCGCGCGATGGAACTCTTATTCACCACCACATCGTTGAGGGCGTGATAGTGCGCCACACACTTGCCCTGCCGCAGCAGTTGGCACTCCAGCATCGAGCGCGATTCCGTGCCGCAGCAGTTTTGGTCTACCGCCTCCAGGGTGGCGTATAGATCCGAGAGCGGCACCTCGGTCAGGAAGCCCAGCGAGCCAAGGTTCACACCCAACACGGGTATGCCCGCCTCGGCTACGGCCCGCGCGGCAGCCAGCAGCGTTCCGTCTCCCCCCAGGACCACCACGAACTTGGGATTGTGGGTGGTTACGCCCGTGCGTTCCACCACCTCTGGACCGGAGGCGTAGGCAGAGGTTTCCTGATCCACGACAACCTGGTAGCCGTGCCCCCGGAACCAGCGCAGCAGTTCTGGCACAATTTGTGCCAGTTCCGGCTTAGCGGGCTTGGAAAAAATGGCGGCCGTTTTCATGCGCGGTGAGTGCCTGAATTCAGAATCGCTGATTGTACAGCCTGGAGCTGAGGTTTGGTCAGCGGACGGGACGCTAGAAAACACCGTACAACAAGAATTCCCGGTTACCCTCCGCTCCCAGAATAGGCGATTCCATCACTTCCGTCCGCGCACAGCCCAGTTCCTGCAGCACCGACCTCACTTTTTCCACTGCCGCCTGCTGGGCTGCCCCATCGCGCACGATCCCGCCCTTCCCTACCCGCTCCCTGCCCACCTCAAATTGCGGTTTCACCAGCACGATCATTTGTTTGCCGGTGCGTGCCGGAACTTGGAACGCGGAAGCCACGACCGCCGGCAGCACCAAAGTCGCGGAAATGAAGGAAACGTCTATCACCACCACATCCACCGCTTCCCCAACATCTGCCGGCTTGAGGTAGCGCGCGTTGGTCTTCTCCAGCAGGCGCACGCGAGCATCCTGGCGCAGGCGCAAATCAATCTGTCCATAGCCGGTATCTACCGCGAGTACGCTCGCGGCCCCGTGCTGCAGCAGACAATCCGTGAAACCACCGGTGGAGGCGCCCACATCCATGCAGACTTTGCCGGTTACCTCGACATTCCAATTCCGCAGTGCGGCTTCCAGCTTCAAACCACCCCGGCTCACATATTTCAGGTCCCCGCCCAGAAGGCGAATATCCGCCTCCGAATCCACCCCCGCACCGGCTTTCTCGACCTTCTGGCCGTTGACCAGCACTCGTCCGGCCAGCACCAGCGCCTGGGCCCGCTCCCGCGAAGGCGCTAGCTTCCTTTCTAGCAGCAACTTATCAATCCGAACCTTCATGGGCTCGATACTGTGATTTTCTTTTTCCCACTGCGCACTTTAACAGGTGCAACTTGTAGAAGTGACGCCACTTGTTGCATTTACCCGGATACTTGCCTGGTTTTCCACATAATTTTCCACAACCATGTTGAAAATCTTTGGGTTGATGCGGCCAGCGGATTGCCCACTTGCATTTTTCATCGCTCTTTCCCCGGGACTTGTTGGCATTGACCAGCTAAACAGCGTATAAGCCCTTTTACGAAGAATGATTTGCCAAGGATTCATTCCACCGCACCTTGATATAGACGGCGGTCGTATATGGCAGTTTGGGTCATGGGCGCAACAATGCCGCGCTGGCGTGACCCTCGCTGCTGGCCACCGTGGGCAAACTGACTACTCCAGCCCCAACCCACCGTCCACGGCCAGTACTTGGCCAGTAATGAAGTGAGGCGCGGTGGCAAAAAACATGACGGCGCGGACCACTTCCTCAGCGGTGCCATTGCGCTGCATCGGGGTTTTGCCTGCGATCTGCCGGAGGAATCCAGCATTCCTGCTCTGGCCCAGGTCAATCATGCCGGGCGCAACGCAATTGACCGCAATTTGTGGCGCTAGCGCTTTGGCCATCACCTGGGTCAACATCGTCAAAGCGGCCTTGGAGGCGCAATAGTGGGCGTGCGTACCCCAGGGCCGCAGCCCGCCCAGCGAGCCCAGATGAATGATGCGGCCATGACGCTGCCGCAAAGATTTCAATGCTGCCTGCGACACCAGGAAAGGGCCGCGGGCATTGGTGGCAAACATTTCATCCCATTGCCGGACCGTCATTTTTTCGAACTCCACAGCCTCGTAAATGGCGGCATTATTGGCCAGCAGGTCCAGGCCTCCGAACTCACCAGTAACTCTTTTGACCGCGTTGCGAACGCTTTTCTCGTCGCGCACGTCGCAGGCGAGCGCCAGCCCGCGTACTCCGTGCCTGCGGATGTCTTGCGCGGTTTGCCGCGCCTCACGCCCCGACCTCAGGTAGGTAATGCCTACGTCAGCGCCGGCTTCCGCCAGGGCCAGGGCGATCTCCCGCCCAATGCGGCGCGCCCCGCCGGTCACTAATGCCGCTTTGCCCTTTAATTCGCCTGCAGCCATGGCCGCGATTGTACCCTGCGGGTTAGCCCTCACGTTACTTGACCCTCTATACGGTTGGGCTAGCGTAGCTGGGATGGAGCAACTGAAGAAGATCTACCGCGCAGCACGCTGGCTCATGCTGGCCGCTACGCTGATAACTGGATTTTTGGCCTTAAAGAATCCCACGCCCGTCGCCGAGACGCTTTCTCCTGCTCTGGTCAAGCAGAACGCCGAATCGTTCCAGCAAAAGCTCACCGAGTTGGCTAATGCACAGTCGTCCGGGGAAACCGGCACCGAGGTCCATTTCACTGCTCCTGAGGTCAACGCCGCCATCGTTCAAGCCACATTCCCACAACCCGCACCCGGCGGGCCCACGCCTGCTTCGCAGCCGACGCCGCAGGCCGCAGCCGCACAGGTTCCGATCAAGTCCACGCAGGTGAGCTTTGAAGATGACGTGGTCAAAGGCCTATTTCTCACCGAAGTGTACGGCAAGGACGTTTCCATCACGGTCGCGGGACACCTGGGCAGCCGCGACGGTTACGTCACCTTCGAGCCCACGGAATTCAAGGTAGGCGACCTGAGCGTGCCGGTCTCCGTGGTCAATCCCGTCTTGCAACGCAAGCTGGCTGACCCGGAGAACCGCGACAAAATGAAGCTGCCGGAGTTTGTGAAGGAAATGCGGGTACAGAACGGTGAACTGGTTATAACTGAATAGAGTCTACTTCGATTTGCCCTCGCGCTTGCCGCGCACCAGATGAAGCATGGAATCCAGAGTCTCCGCCAGGTCCTCCTGGCAGCGTTGAACTGACTTCTTGGCCAACTCGTCCGTGTCCTTCTGGAATTTGCCCATTGTTTCGGCAAGGTGCGACTGCAACCGCGGCGACATCGCCTTCTCAAATTCGGCGAGACGGTCGGTCATCTCCCGGGATTTGCGCTCAGCCACTTCCTCGACCTGGCGCTGCGCTTCGCGGCTGCGCTGCTCGATGGGTTCGCGTGCCATCTCTACCGCCATGTGGATGCGGCCCTTGATTTCGCCGCTGGTTTCCACCACTGCGTCGTGGACGGCCTGGCGCAGCCGCTCCATCTGCTTTTCCATCCAGCCCTGCGCGTCCTCCCGCTGGTGCTGGAAGGCGGCGTTCATCGACTCGGCGCGCTGCGTTTCCTGCTGCACTGACGTCAGCAGTTTTTCCAGGCCCTGATTGGTGCCCTCGGCGCGCGCCAGCAAAGGCTCCAATGAGCCGCTCAAACGCTTTTCGACGGCTTCCATCTGCTCGCGGATAATGTCCGCTGCCGCTTTCTCCACGTCCGCGCGGAGCTTGTGGACCGCGTCGCCGGTGGCGCGTTCGATGTACCCCTGCAGACGGGCCTCCCAACGCCCGGCCAGTTCGTTGGCCCGTGCTTCTACCCAGGCTTTCTCCGCCTGGCTGGCTTCGCGTTGCTTTTCCCAGATGTGGCGCTGGCTGGCAAATTCCTCTTTCAGATGTGTGTTCAGGGAGCCGCGGAGTTCTTCGCTCACCTTGCGTAACATGCTCTCCGAAGAGCTGCGCAGCGCGGTCATATGCGTGTCCAGAGCCGATTGCAGCTCCTGCTGGCGTTGCTGTGTCAGTTGGTCCAGCTTCTTCTGCTGCGCGCTTACTTGCTCTTCCAGGCGCTTAATTTCCTGCTCAGTCTGGCTGCCCACCTGCCGCAGAATGCCCGCCGCGCTGCTTTCCACCTTCTGCTCGGCCGCCCTGACCGCCGATTCCAGCCGCGCTTGCAAAGCTTCGCGGCTGCGTTGTCCTTCATCGAGCCGTGCGGAAAGCTCACTCGCCTGCTTGGCCAACAGCGCCAGTTCCTCCTGCGCGGCTGTCCCCAGGCGCTGTACCTCCGCCAGCTTTTCCGCGAATTCCTTGTCGCGGCGTTGCACCTGCTGCTGAGACTCGCTGGCGAGGGTTTGCAGTCCCGCTGCCACATCTTCCTTAATCTGCTGGCTTGCGGCCTGGGTGAGCGACGCGACCACCGATTCCAGCGCCTCGCGGGCTCGCCGTGCCTCCTCAGTGCCCGCGGTAAGCTCGGCAATCTGCGCCTGCAGGTGGGTTGATTTTTCTTCCAGCGCCGCCGCAGCCCCGCCAATCTGCTGCTTCTGGGCCTCCAGCTCCGCTTGCATGGTGCCTCGCAGCTCGGAGCGCAACTGCTCTCCGATTTCGTGCACCGTGGCTTCGGCCGCCTTGAGATGCTCCGCCTGCTTTGCCGCTTCTTCGGATTGTTGAGCGGCGCGTGCTGCCATGGCCTGTTCCAGCTGCCGCTTCTGCGTTTCCAATTCCGACTGCAGCGTGCCGCGTAGCTCGGCACGCAATTGCTCGCCCAGGCCGTGCACCGTGGCTTCGGCTGTCTTGAGATGCTCCGCCTGCCGCGCTGTTTCGTCGGACTGTTGAGCGGCGTTTGCTGCCATCGCCTGCTCCAGCCGTCGCTTCTGAGCTTCCAATTCCGCCTGCAGCGTGCCGCGTAGCTCGGCACGCAATTGCTCGCCCAGGCCGCGCAGCTCGGTTGCCACAGCTTTGAGTTGCTCAATTTGCTGCCCAGCTTCGTCGGAGCGTTGCGACGCGCGGGCAGCCGCTTCTTCCTGCAGCTTGCGCAGGCGCTCGGCCTCTTGCTGCGCCGCCTGTTGCGCCTGCCTGAGCTCCTGCTGAAGCTTTTCCGATTCCTCGCGCACCGATTGTTGCAGAGACTCTTTGAGGTCCTCGCTGGCAGCGCGTAGCGCTTCCTCGGACGCTTTGCGACGTACCTCTTCGGCCGCCTCCGACTCGGCAGCCGACTTTTGCGCCGCTGCTGCCCCTTCCAGCCGCTCCTGCAGTTCCGCCAGCTGCTTACGCATGCCCTCGAACTGCTCTTCTGCGCGCGCCTGAAGACGCTGTTCCGCTGCGCCCACAGCTTCACCGGCATGCTGTTCCACGGCCTGAGGAAGCAGATTAATCAGCGACTGCATCCATTGCTGCAGTTGCCGGATCTCTTCCACCTGCGAGGCGGTCACCGCCGCGCTCTCCGTGGCTGCCTCTGTCTCCGCCTTGCCCGCGGCGGCTGGCGAGGCGCCACTTTCCTCCTCGGGCTTAACTTTCTCCTTGACGATTTCGCTAAGCACGGTGATGTGGGCCTGCAGCCGGTCCTGCAGCTGGCACAGCGACTCCAGCCGCGCCTCGGTGTCCACCATCTGCTCTTTCCAGTGTTCCAGCTTGGTTTCGACCTGGTCGTCCACCTGCCACATCAGGTCCTGCAGGTGTTCTTCCATTTGTTTGCGCAGGTCCGCCCAGTCACGATCGCGAATGCCAAAGGCATTTCTGGCCCCGGGCTGTGCTCCGCTTCCGCGCCCAACCTCGGAGGCGCGCTGTCCGGAGCCATTGTTGTTCGCCGTAGTTGCAGGCTTCGCTACATCAACCCTGGGCGGTTCGGCTACCGCTGCGTTTTGCATGGTGACCGGCGGATTCACGGGCGGGGCGGGAGTCACCAGGGAAAACTCTGGTGCCGCCAGGGTTGCAGTCGAAGCGGCTGTGCCGGAACCGCCGGCGCCCGCAGCGGCGCTGGCTGCCAATGAAGCTGCTGCCGGTTCAGGCTCCTGGCCCGCGGATGGTTTATCCCAGTCATGGGGCGGGTTGCGCACACCCCAAACGTTGGCCGGCACATCCAGCTGCAATCCCAGCAGCCAGGCGCGGCCGTCCTCACCCAGCTTGACGACATCAGCTATGTGAGCCATTACTTCGCGATTATCGGGCAGCAATCCCAGTCTGACCGGGGTGCCCTTCTCGAGCGGAGTATGGCAAATCACGCCACAGCCATGGGCGTTAACGGCGACGGTTTCGCAAGTTTCGTTAAACGGAACGCGCGAGTCTACACTCGTGATCTGGATGGGAATCTGCCACCTGATCCGGGTGGAGCGCCGCATTATGGTGTGCCTGGACAATTGCTCTCTTCCGCGGGGAGGCAGTAAGTGCTTGGCACACTGCGAATAAGCTCGCGCGCCCAACGCACCTTCTTAATGTGAATTGTATTTTTGCTTTGGAAACAGGCGAAAGTAACTTAAGTAATCGGCGGCCACCAACTCCGGCGGAGGCAGGGAGGCGCGTGTGCCCCCAACTCGTTCGATTCACAAGGTCATAGGGCCGATTCAGTGAGTGGTTGTCGGAGGGGTGTGGCCCCAAACACCTGTTCGCACTTTGGTCATTTCCAGAAGGCTCACCAGGTAACAAAGGCGCTTGTCCCCATCAGCCGCATCTGCCAAATTCCGCGGCAAGATCGGATGGTCGAGAGCAATACGATTCACGTATGCTGGTGATAACACTGGAGCTAACCATGGCTACGACCCTCGATCCCGTCTTGCGCGAGCAACTGCTCGAGCGGCGCCAAATCCTGCAGAGGTCAATCACCGGCCCGTCTCCGGGCGCGGAATTAATTGACTTGCTGCAGCAGGTAGATCAAGCACTGGAGCGGATAAATAGCGGGACTTATGGCCTCTGCGAAGTCTGTCATGATGCTATTGAACCGGAACGGCTGGCAGCCGACCCGCTCACCTGCTTTTGCTTGGATCACCTGACTCCCGCAGATCAGCGTGCGCTGGAACGCGACTTACACCTGGCGCGTGCAATCCAGTGCGGTTTGCTGCCCAAAACGGACTGCAGGTTCGGGCCGTGGCAGATCTCTTTCCATTACCAGCCGGCCGGCCTGGTTGAGCTCTGCAATGCAGGCCATCTTCCTCCCCTGCATGTTCATGGAAACGAGGTGGCAGAAGTGCCCTCAACCGGCCTTCCTCTGGGGATGTTCTGCAGTCAGGAGTTTGCTCTCAGCCGGCTTCGCCTGCAGACGAACGATAGTCTCCTGCTCTACACCGACGGGCTGACCGAAGCTGAGGATGATGCGGGAACGGCCTATGGGGAGGAGCGCTTGGGCCTTTTGGTGGCAAGCAGTTACGGCGCCACACCCATGGATCTCTTAGCTGCTTGCCGGAAAGATCTGGATGCTTTCCGCGGCCCGGCCACCCTTCGCGACGATCTCTCCCTGCTGGCGCTAAGCCGAGCTGCCTAAGCCAATCCCACCTTTGCGGCGGGCGT